>DCGR01000004.1:38866-57800 GCA_002315285.1 Bacteroides sp. UBA1773
CGTACGGGTTACCGTACCGGGGGTTCGAATCCCCCAGCTTCCGCATAGTTGGTCAAAATATGGCGCTTTCATCTAGGGGTCTAGGATTCATGCCTCTCACGCATGGCACACGGGTTCGAATCCCGTAGGCGCTACTAAGAAGTGGTCAACTCAATGATGACCACTTCTTTTCGTTTCGCCGAAATGGCTCAGTTGGTAGAGCAACGCATTCGTAATGCGTAGGTCCCGGGTTCGAGTCCCGGTTTCGGCTCTGAGGGAAGAGGGGATGATGGTGTTCCGCTTTCCTTTTTTGTTTTTCCAGTCAAACAATAAATGTATGTGGTCATGAAAAAGTATTTGCTGTCTTTCCTTGTTGTGATTTTGATGTCGAGCGGTGTCTTGCATTGCAAGGCAGCGGGTGCTGACACATCGGTGTTTCGTGACCTGAGGTTCGGGTTGTTCATCCATTATGGCTTGTACGCACAATTGGGTGGACGCTGGCAGGGACAGACGATGGACTACATAGGTGAGTGGGTGCAATCGAAATACCGCATTCCGAATGCTGTTTACTCGAAGTTGGCAAGCCAGTTCAATCCTCAGGAATTCGATGCCGACGAATGGGCGCGCGAGGCCAAGGATGCCGGCATGGAATATGTGGTGCTCACCACCAAGCATCACGAGGGTTTTGCCATGTTCGCATCGAAGGCGAGCGACTACAACATTGTGGATGCCACTCCGTTTGGCCGCGACCTGTTTGGCGAACTGGCTGCGGCTTGTCGGCGCCACGGACTGAAGGTGGGCTTGTATTATTCGCAGTGCTTGGACTGGCACGAGAAGGATGCCGCCGATGATGTGAGCCGACGCGGCACCAACAAGGGCATGGACTGGGGAAACAGCTGGGACTGGCCCGATGCTTCGCAGAAGGACATCCATCGCTATTGGAAAGCGAAGGTCTATCCGCAGCTGAAGGAGTTGCTGACGAATTACGGCGAGATATTCTACATCTGGTTTGACACGCCGCAGTCGATAACCGCCGAGGATGCCAGGGAACTGAAGGAGTATGTGCGTTCGCTCCAGCCCAATGTGCTGGTGAACAGCAGAATCGGGTTCGAATATGGTGATGTGGGTTCGCTGGGCGACAACCAGATGACGGCGGGAAAGAGCGACTATGCCTTGGAGTCGCCGATGACGCTCAACGACACGTGGGGATTCAAGTATGACGACCACAACTGGAAAACTGGGTATGAGGTGGCCTGCCACTTGTCGCAGACCATTGCGTGCAACGCCAACCTGCTACTCAACATAGGGCCGCGTGCCGACGGACGATTCCCGGATGCGGCCTCCGACGTGCTTGCCGAACTGGGAGCATGGCGCAGGGCCACGGGCTTCGCCATCTATGGTGTACAGGCGAATCCCTTCCCATCACCGTTCAACTGGGGATGGTGCATGGTGGCTCCGGGCAACGTGTTGCAGCTGACCGTGAAACGTGAGTGGAACGACGACATAGTGCTGGGGGGCATCAGGAACAAGATAAGGTCGTGCTCGCATGAGTATGGTGTGAAGGACGGAATGCTTGTCGTGAAATTGCCGGCGCAGGACACATCCATGCCGCGTGTGGTGCGCATCGGGTTGGAGGGCGCTCCCGACATAGAGCAGTTGCCAATGCCCCAGGATGGAGTGCTGTCGTTACAGCCTGTATTGGGTGAGGTTTGCCGCCTGACGGCCGATGGCAGGGAAGAGAGGGTGACAAGTGTGGCTCCTGACAGGGCTGCCAAGTCGGGGTGTTGCCTCACCCAGCGTGGCGCGTTCACCGCTTGGCACCACGAGGGAGACAAGGTGTCGTGGAAGGTGAGGTTCCCGGCGGAGGGCGAATACAAGGTGGTGGTGCGCACGGAATCGTGGGTACACGGCAAGGAGTGGAAGGAAGACCGCAAGGTGGAGCTGACCATCGGTGAGGGCAAACTGTATGGCAATCTCGGGAAGGACGTGTTGCTGCCCTCCTCGAATATATATGAAAAGGTGGAGAGTGTGCTGGGTGTCGTCAAGGTGCCTGCAGGCGAGGTGACTCTTTCGCTGAAGACAATCTCGGCCACTTCCGATGCACAAAACCACGACCTGACCTTGCTGCGGTTGGAAAAGGTGAGGTAGGATGATGTGTGGAAAAGGCGGAATTGCCGGATTTGGGGTGGTGGAGAGTCGCCTTGAAAAGCAACTGCCATTCACGTTTTGCAAATCACGGGCTCTGTGGTTGATGGTGTGAAATAAATGATGGAATCGGGCGGGTTGTGGTGAACGGATTCGGATTCTTTGTGTAATTTTGCGGTCGAAACAATGAAAACTTTTTTGTTATGAAAGAGGTGAAAACTATTGGTATTCTTACGTCGGGTGGCGATGCCCCCGGCATGAACGCATGTATTCGTGCCCTTACCAGAGGCGCCATACATGAAGGATGGAGGGTCTTTGGTATCTATCGGGGATTTGAGGGGCTGATAAACAATGAGATGACAGAGTTTACGACAGAAAGTGTGAGCAATACGATACAACGGGGTGGGACGATTCTGAAAACGGCCCGCAGTCAGGAGTTCATGACATACGAGGGACGGCAGAAAGCGTACAACAACCTGCGGGAAAGGGGAGTGGATGCGCTGTTCGTGATTGGTGGCAATGGCTCGCTGGCTGGTGCCGAACAGTTTGCCCACGATTTTGACTTCCCGTGCATCGGATTGCCCGGTACCATTGACAACGACTTGTATGGCACAGATTCGACCATAGGCTATGACACGGCACTGAATACCATCGTGGAAGCGGTGGACAAGATCCATGACACGGCCACTTCGCACGACCGGATCTTCTTCATCGAGGTGATGGGACGTGATGCGGGTTTCCTTGCACAGAACAGTGCCATTGCCGCGGGTGCCGAGGCTGCCATCATCCCGGAAGACCAGACGGACATGGACCAGTTGAGTACCTTTATCGGTCGGGGCATCAGGAAGAGCAAGAACAGCAGTATCGTGATTGTGTCGGAGAGCCCGAAGACGGGTGGCGCAATGCATTATGCAGAGCGTATCCGCACGGAATATCCGCAATATGATGTGCGCGTCACTATCCTGGGTTATCTGCAACGTGGCGGTACGCCTACGGCTTTCGACCGTATTCTGGCAAGTCGGCTGGGAGTGGCTGCGATAGAGGCCTTGAAGGAAGGACAACGGAATGTGATGATTGGCATCAAGAACGACGAGATGACGTATGTACCTATCGCGAAAGCCATCAAGAAGGACAAGCCAGTGGAAAAGGAGTTGATAGACGTGTTGGGCATATTGTCAATCTGAAGTCGTAATGAAGTTCATAGGAATAATTCCGGCTCGATACGCATCGACGCGTTTCCCTGCCAAGCCTTTGGCCCTTTTGGGTGGCAAGACGGTAATCCAGCGTGTGTATGAACAGGTGAATGGAGTGCTCGACGATGCTTGGGTGGCTACTGATGACGAGCGCATAGAGGCGGCGGTGAAAGCTTTTGGCGGCAAGGTGGTGATGACGGCTGCTACACACAGAAGTGGCACCGACCGCTGCTATGAGGCCTTCACGAAAGTGGGGGAGGGTTTCGATGTGGTGGTGAACATCCAGGGCGATGAGCCTTTCATCCAGCCGCAGCAGATACGGTCGTTGTGTGGGTGTTTTGATGATCCGTCCACCCGGATAGCCACTTTGGTAAAACCTTTTGCCGAGGCTGACGGCATTGGGGCGGTGGAAAATCCAAACTCGCCGAAGGTGGTGGTCGATGCCCGGATGCACGCGCTTTATTTCAGCCGTAGCGTGGTGCCATACCGGCGGAATGTGCCTCGTGAGGAATGGATGAAGGACTTCACGTTCTATAAGCACATTGGCATGTATGCATACAAGGCAGAAACCTTGCAGGAAATAACTTCGCTGCCAGCCGGTACGTTGGAACAGGCGGAAAGCCTGGAACAACTGCGTTGGCTGGAAAATGGCTATGCCATCAAGGTGTGCATCAGCGAGATAGAAACCATTGGCATTGACACTCCTGCTGACCTGGAAAGGGCGGAAGCTTTCTTGAAAGCCAGCCAGACAACCGCTGCGTGCTGATGCTCCTGCCGAAACCTCAGCCATTGACTGATTTCGTATGGGTCGCACCTGAGCGACATCGGCTTTCTACGGGTGTCCCCTTGTCGTTGGTCCGTTCCACTCGTGAGGAAGTGATAAGGCTGGACGTACTGGTGCGAGGGGGGACATGGCATCAGGATAAATGTCTGCAGGCAGTGATGACCAATCGACTGTTGCGTGAAGGAACGACCCGACTTGGCTCATCGGAAATAGCGGTTGCGTTGGACAACTGTGGCGCAGTGTTGGAGCAAAGCGCTACGGCCCATTACAGCTTCCTGACGTTGTATTGCCTACGGAAACATTTTGCTGAATTGCTGGGCTTGGTACATGACATGTTGAACTGCCCGACCTTCGATGAAAAGCAATTCCGGATCGTGCTCGACATGAACAGACAGCATACAATCATCAATGACCAGCGGGTGGAGATGATAGCCCACAGAAGACTAAGTGACATGCTGTTCGGGCAACATCATCCGCTGGGACACGTGGCGGATGTTGACGATTTTGACCGGATCGGTGTTGCAGACCTGAGATCGTTTTGGCAACAGAGATATTGCAATGAGAACCTTTCGGCTTACTTGTCGGGAAATGTTACGGACAGCGACGTGGCTTTGGTGGAAGCGCAATTGCGGATCGTGTCAAATCCGTATGCGATGAAATCAAATGGCGTGATTGCGAATCCGCAATCGTCGGCGGATGATTTTGTGCGGATTGATGGCTCGGACAGAGTCCAAGGGTGTGTGCAGATGGGTGTGGTCAGCATTCCGGCCACCCATCCGGATTATGGCAAACTGAATGTGGCGGTAACGGCATTGGGAGGATATTTTGCCAGCCGACTGATGAGAAACATCCGGGAACGTAACGGATGGACGTATGGAATCAGTGCCAGCCTGGTGAATTATCCGGGCATGAGCGTTTTGCGGATATGCGCGGAAGCAAGTACTGGATATTTGGGAAAAATCGTGACAGAGGTCCGTAACGAGATAGACAAGATGGGAAACGAGCTGATGTCGGAAGACGAGTTGATGGTTGTACGCAATTGCATGATAGCGGATTGGAACCGTACTTACGAGGGAGCCTTGTCGTTGGCTGATATTCCCATTTTCACGGAGATGTCAGGACAAGGAATGACATCCCTGCATGAAGTGATGAACGACATCATTACCATTACTCCAGCCGAAATACAGCGTGTGATGCAGCAATATATTTGCAAACAAATCTTAAAAGTGGTGCTTGTGGGGTGATTTTTTGCGTAGAAAACACTATCTTTACCGCATAAAATGTCCTTGTATGAAAAAGTTCTATTCGATACTGCTCATTTGCATGCTTGCATTGCTTTCGCCAATGCAGGCTGCCGGTCCGATCATAAATTTCCCAAAACTCCCAAAAATCACTTTGCCCAAGATAAAATTGCCTTTCGGCAAGAAAACAGCTACGTTGACGCTGGCCGAAGGCGAATACATGGGAAAGGTCAAGAAAAACCAACCCAATGGCGTTGGCAGAATGACATTCAAAAATGGCGATGTGTATGAAGGTGAGTGGTCGCACGGTCTCCGGCAAGGTGTAGGGAAAATGACGTATGCCAACGGGGATGTTTATGAGGGCGAATGGATGCAGGATAAAAGGGAAGGAGTAGGGGCGCTGACGCTCGCCAACCAAAACCGCTATGAAGGACGTTGGCATTTTGACAAGCAGGAGGGGAAAGGTGCCATGTACTACAGCAACGGCGACAAATATGAGGGAGATTGGCTTAGGGGAATCCGTGAGGGACAGGGTGCTTATACTTGGAATGAAGGGTCTGTTTATGAGGGCTCTTGGATGGCCGACAAGAAGAATGGTACAGGAATCCTGACATGGGATGATGGCAGCCGCTATGAAGGAGATTGGAAAGACGATGTGCGTATAGGACAGGGACGATATGACTATCCTAATGGTGATGTCTATGAAGGAACTTGGGAAAACGATCTGATGCAGGGCAAAGGGGTTTATACTACGGCATCTGGTGACAAGTACACAGGTGATTTCGTGCAGGGAAAACGAACTGGCAAGGGGGTATTGATACAAAGGAATGGAAACTCCTATGAGGGGGATTTTGTGGATGGAGAACCCCATGGGAAAGGCATTTGCCATTATACGAATGGCGCACAGTATGAAGGAGAGTGGTCCAACGGACATATTCACGGTAAAGGTACTTATACGTGGGGCAATGGCGAGGTCTATATTGGTGATTGGGAAAATGACTCACAGGAAGGACAAGGCGAATGGAGCGATGGAGTAGGCAACAGATATGTAGGCCATTTCAGCAAGGGCAAAGAGAATGGAGAAGGTACACAGATAGATGTTGATGGGAATACCTTCAGGGGATTCTTCACCAATGGAAAACGTGATGGCGCGTTTGTCGAGACGAACCGTGAGGGGAAAACCATTCGGCAGGGAACGTATGAATACGGACAGCTGAAGAAACAAACCACAAAAAAACCGAAAGCAAAGAAGAAGACAACCAAGAAGAAATAATCATATAAAATACAAACGAAGATGATCATCGATAAGATTGGGAATTTAGAGAAATACGCAGCCTTGAATCCGCTTTTTGCAGAGGCTGCAGCCTATTTGAAAGCGACCGATTTGCAGACGCTTGAATTAGGGAAGTATGTGTTGAATGGTGATGTGTTGAAAGTAAATTGCCAACAGACTAAGCCAAAGACACGTGAAGAAGCAAAGATAGAATCGCACAATGATTTCATTGACATTCAGATTCCGTTGGATGGTGTCGAGGAAATGGGTTTCACTCCTCGATCGAACTTGGCTGAACAATCATATAATGTAGAGAAGGATGTTACTTTCTATCCGGGATTGGCAGAGAAATATCTTATGGTTCAACCAGGCGAGTTTGCCATTTTCTTTCCCGATGATGCACATGCTCCCGGGGTGACACCAACAGGTGTGAAGAAGGTCGTTTTCAAGGTCAAAGCCTGACATGCTGGAAATTCTTCAGAATGATGCATGGCTCCAACCGTATGCTTCTGCCATAGAAGGAAGGCACCAGTATGCGTGTGAGCGTAGCAAGACACTGACGGGAGGATGCTCATTGTCGGAGTTTGCCAATGGCTCTCTTTATTTTGGCTTGAACCACGATGGCTTTTCGTGGACTTTGCGCGAATGGGCTCCTAATGCCACGTCCATCTATCTGATTGGCGATTTTAATGGTTGGCGTGAGGAGGACATCTATCAGCTGACCTTGAAGGATGATGGCGTGTGGGAAATATCATTGCCTCTTTCCATGTTGCATCATGGACAGCACTACAAGCTGAAAGTGTATTGGAACGGGGGAAGTGGTGATCGAATCCCCTCGTATGCGACGAGAGTGGTGCAAGATGCAAACATGGGGATTTTCAGCGCTCAGGTTTGGAATCCTGACAAGGCTTATCAATGGCAATGTGCGTCATTCACTCCTTCAACCGATCCGTTGCTCATCTATGAATGTCATGTCGGTATGGCCCAAGAAGCGGAAAAGGTGGGTACGTATAGGGAATTCACGTCGAATGTGCTTCCACGTGTGAAGGCTGCCGGATATAATTGCATCCAGTTGATGGCGATACAGGAACATCCCTATTATGGCAGTTTTGGCTATCATGTAAGCAATTTCTATGCCCCCTCTTCACGCTTTGGCACTCCTGAAGAGCTCAAGGAACTGATTGATGTGGCCCATTTGATGGGAATTGCGGTGATAATGGATATAGTCCATAGCCATTCGGTGAAGAACGAGCTGGAGGGATTGGGCAATTTTGCCGGTGACCCATGCCAATATTTCCAGTCGGGCGATCGTCGCGAACATCCAGCGTGGGATAGTCTTTGTTTTGACTATGGCTCTGATCATGTGGCCCATTTCCTGCTCAGCAACTGCAAATATTGGCTTGAGGAATTTCATTTTGATGGTTTCCGATTCGATGGTGTCACCTCAATGCTGTATTACAACCATGGATTGGGGCAGAATTTCACAAGTTATGCCGATTATTACGATGGTCATGAGGACGACGAGGCCATCTGCTATCTTACACTTGCCAATGCTCTCATTCATGAAGTGAATCCTCACGCCATTTGTATTGCGGAAGAGGTGTCGGGAATGCCAGGTATCGCTGCTGCATTTGCGGATGGCGGTTATGGTTTCGACTACCGTTTGGCCATGAATATTCCCGATTACTGGATAAAGGCAATCAAGGAACGGATTGATGAGGATTGGAAGCCCAGCAACATGTTCTGGGAGTTGACCAATCGTCGTGCTGATGAAAGGACCATTTCTTATGTCGAGAGCCACGACCAGGCATTGGTGGGCGACAAGACCCTCATTTTCCGTCTGGTTGATGCTGACATGTATTGGCATTTTCAAAAGGGTGATGAGAATTATACGGCCAATCGGGGAATTGCCTTGCATAAGATGATACGTTTGTTGACGGCAACGACGATGAATGGTGGTTATCTTAATTTCATGGGCAATGAGTTTGGCCATCCTGAGTGGATTGATTTCCCTCGTCAAGGCAATAATTGGAGTTTCCGATACGCACGTCGTCAGTGGAGCTTGGTCGATAATGCCAAACTGTGTTATTGCGAGTTGGGAGTTTTCGACCATGACATGATTCGGCTATTGAAAGCTGTCCCAGCGTTCCAGGCTACACCGATTGATGAATTGTGGCATGATGATGCCGACCAGATATTGGCTTATTCGCGAGGTGGGTATGTGTTTGTCTTTAATTTCAATCCTGTCCATTCATTTGCAGATTATAAGATTTTGGCTCCTTCTGGCACTTATCGAATCGTCCTTGATTCTGATAGTCGTCAGTATGGAGGGAATGGACTGAACGATGTTGCGGTGTCACACCAAACGGTTGTGGATAAATCATGTCCTGACAATAAAGGGTGGTTGCGTCTTTATTTGCCAGCTCGAACAGCATGTGTCTTAAAAACAGAAACTGATGAAGCGAGAAACTAATCATAAATCATCCATTCAAGGAATACTGATCCGTGTGACTTGCGAAATCTTGTCTGTGCTGTTTTCTGTACTTTATATTGCCGTATATCAGTCTGATTTGATGTCTGCAACACATCATTCGCCATCAGATTCATCCGTATATTCTTCTGTAATCGTATGTGGAGCTATTTTGCTGGTCGGCATTATGGTAGCACGATTGTTGCAGAAATGTTTCAAACCTCGTTTGTCAATGACTGTGTGGACTTATTTTCCCATATATATTGCTGAGGCATTGCTTACGGATGTGTCGGCGCAGGGCGGCCAGATAGTGCTGAATCCTATTTGGTCGTGGTTGGGACCATCGCTGTTTGTGGTGATGCTTGTTGTCCTTTTGTGGGGAAAATTGTTTTCCGAAGCGAATGATAAGCCAAGTGTGGGAACCTGGTTTGCGAATGTCATGTTTTTGGCGATATTCATGATCGGAGTATGTAGTGTCGGAAACACGAACGCTTCATTCCATAAGGAGATAACTGAAAAAATAGAAACAGAAAATATAATACAATAAAAAACTATGGCCGTAGAACTGAAAGGACTAACAAAAAGAAGTGAGAACTATTCACAATGGTATAATGAATTGGTAGTGAAGGCCGACCTCGCAGAGCAGTCGGCAGTGCGTGGATGTATGGTGATAAAACCATATGGCTATGCCATTTGGGAAAAGATGCAACGCCAGCTCGATGATATGTTCAAGGCAACGGGGCATGTGAATGCATATTTCCCATTGCTTATCCCCAAGTCGTATCTGAGCCGTGAGGCGGAGCATGTGGAGGGATTTGCGAAGGAGTGTGCGGTAGTAACCCATTATCGCTTGAAAACGTCAGCCGATGGCAGTGGGGTGGTGGTCGATCCCGAGGCGAAGCTCGAAGAGGAACTGATCATCCGTCCTACTTCAGAGACAATCATTTGGAGTACCTACAAGAACTGGATCAACTCATACCGTGATCTTCCTATCTTGTGTAACCAATGGGCCAATGTGATGCGTTGGGAAATGCGTACCCGTCTCTTCCTGCGTACGGCTGAATTCCTGTGGCAAGAAGGCCATACGGCTCATGCTACTCGTGAAGAAGCCGAGGCTGAGGCACAACGCATGCTGCATGTCTATGGCGATTTCGCCGAGAACTTCATGGCTGTCCCGGTAGTGAAGGGTGTGAAGAGTGCGAACGAGCGCTTTGCCGGTGCTTTGGACACTTACACGATTGAAGGCCTTATGCAGGATGGCAAGGCCCTGCAATGTGGCACATCCCATTTCCTGGGCCAGAATTTTGCCAAGGCATTCGATGTGAAGTTCATCGATCAAAACAACAGACTCGATTATGTCTGGGCCACTTCATGGGGTGTATCTACCCGTCTTATGGGCGCACTCATCATGACTCATTCCGACGACAATGGCTTGGTGCTTCCTCCGAAGCTCGCTCCTATTCAGGTGGTTATCGTGCCTATTTACAAGAATGCTGACCAGCTGGCGCAGATCAATGCGAAAGTGGATGGCATCGTGCAGCGCCTGCGTGGAATGGGCATCAGCGTGAAATACGACAATGCCGACAACAAACGTCCTGGATTCAAATTTGCCGATTATGAGCTCAAGGGTGTACCTGTCCGTTTGGTCATGGGCGGTCGTGATCTCGAGAACAACACAATGGAGGTGATGCGTCGTGACACCTTGGAGAAGGAGACTCGCTCTTGCGATGGCATCGAGGAATATGTAAGGACATTGCTCGATGAGATACAGCAGAACATCTATAGGAAGGCTTTGGATTATCGAAATGCCCATATCGTAAAGGTGAATACATACGATGAGTTTAAGAAACAGATAGAGAAAGGTGGCTTTGTTCTGGCTCATTGGGATGGCACGACTGCGACCGAGGAACGCATCAAGGAGGAAACAAAGGCTACCATTCGTTGTGTGCCTTTCGATGCCGATGAGGAAAGCTTGCAGCCTGGCGTTGACATGATTACGGGCAAGCTTTCCGCACGTCGCGTCTTGATGGCCCGTGCTTACTAAATAGGGAAGAAAAGAGGATTGCGAGGGGAAAAAATGGCAGAGAAGAGAAGGAAACCCAATTGGACATTGCTTTCGCTTGGCGTAGCATTTGTGATGGGAAGTCTGTTGAAATGGTTGGTCCCTGTTGAGGGTAGCACATTCCTGTCGGAGTGGGTGTTCTCACCGGTCAAGACCTCGTTCATCTTCGCACTCAAGGTCACTGCGGTGCCTGTGGTGTTTTTTTCCGTGGTGTCGTGCATAGCACATTTTACCGACATGCGTCAGCTGGGTAAGCTGGGTGCGCGTACGGTGGGGGTATTTGTGGCAACCATGTTGATGGGTGTAGTGATAGGCCTTGCTTTGTCATCACTGCTCAGTGTCCCTAATGTGTTGTCTGGGGCCACTGTGGAGTCGCCAGTCTTGTCATCGGTGTCAACCGATGTGGTGGTGTCGTTGCTTATGCCTTTTGTGCGTTCGTATATGGTGATAATCCTGTTTGTTGCGATACTTTGTGGCATCTGCATGGCTCTTCTCGGATCGCGTGTTGCCAAGATATTACAGGTGGTGGTGTGTTGCAATCGTTTTTTCATGCGCCTCATTACGTGGGTGTCGTATTTTCTTCCGCTCATGGTGCTTTGTTCCATTTGCGATGTGATTGTGGGAATGGATATGCACATGCTAAGCTCGATGTTCTCTGTCATCTCAACATTTTTGATAGGATTGGTGGTGCTCGTGGCTTGTTGGATGGCCATTATGGTATTGACGACTCGTCAGAATCCTTTTCCTACGTGCAAGGCTTATGTGCCCACCTTGTTCCAGACATTTGCCCTGGGTAGTGGCAATGCCGCTTTGCCGCTGAACATGCAGACTTGCATGCATGATTTGCATCTTTCGGAAGCCACCACTTCGTTTGTTCTCCCTTTGGGTACGACGCTCAATAAGAATGCCAGTTCCATGCTTTTGCCACTTTATGCCTTGTTTGTGGCAGGAGTGTTTCAGGTTACGTTGCCTTTGCCATCAATCATGATTTTGGGTGTAAGCACGGTATTGCTTTGCATGGCGGCACCCGCAGTTCCGGCAGTCTCCTTGGTTTGTTTGTCGGTGTTGTTAGGACAGGTAGGTCTTCCGCAGGAAGGACTTGCGCTGATTGTAGGCGTCGAGGCAGTCTTAGGTCTGTTTCAGGCAGCATTCAATATGGCGGGCACTATTGTGGCTGCCTATATTTTGGATAAGAGAAAGTGATGTTTATGAATCTTAAATTGCAAACATATTAATGAAAACCGTTATCATCGTAGGCACAGGAAAGGCAGGTTACCTGCATTGGAACAGCTATCGTAAAATGTCGCCTGTTCCTACACTTTACGCTGTCGATATAAGGGAATGTCCCCGCAACTCCCACATCAAACCTGAACCAGGTCATTTTCATCACAACATAGCAGATGTGTTGGCGGTGAGCGGGTTGTCACCCGATGATGTGGTGGTCGATATTTGCACTCCGTGCTCGTATTTCCCCTTGGCGATTGCCGATTGCTATGCGTTGGGCATACGACAGGTTGTTGTGGAGAAACCACTTGTGGTCGATGATTCTTTCTTTAGCGCTTATCCGGATCTTGATGTCTTCATGGTACATAACTATATGTTTAGCAAGATTACCCGACATGCGGCTGCGTTTTATCGGGAACATCAGTTGAGTGCCAAGAATATCCGGGTAGTGTTCGACAAGAATCGTGTCCGCGATAGTCTGGCAGGTCGCGGAGGAGAAGGGGGTGTGGTGCCAAACATGGAGGTGGAGATACCTCATTCCATTTATATGGTGCAGTATATTCTTGGCCGTGATGTTCCTACACGCTTGTTGCAGCTTGTTGAGCGTCCGATGGAAGCAGAAGGGCAGGTCATCCCTCGTCATGGTTATTGTTGCATTACATCGATGAAGGGCGATACGGCAGTGGTGTATCAGTCGGACTTCATGTCGCCTGAGATTCGGAAGTTCATTGAAATACAATGTGAGGACGATTGGCTGATCAGGGGGCAGTGGGCAACCTATTCTCCCGATTTGAGCTTGCTCACGAAAGCTTGTGTCACCGTGTGGCATCGTGGAGAGGAAGTGGAGAACACGACATTCGATGTGGATGATAATTTTCTGGCCTGTTTGCAGACAGCACTTTGTCATTTCGAACATCGGCATTCCGAGACATGGATTTCCGAATGCGAGGAATATCGTGATTTGATATTGGCTTTTTCCCATGAGATGAGACTTTATATGGATGCGGGAGAAAACGCTGGCTGATATGGCAGAACAGTTGAAACTTGTGGCACAAACCAAGCAGGAACGCTATGCCGAGCTTTTCCCGCAATTGAAGTCGGTGGTGGAAGGTGAATCCGATGGCGTGGCGAACATGGCAAACCTTGCAGCCTGCTTGATGGAGGCTTTCCGTTTTTGGTGGGTAGGCTTCTATCGGGTTGTGGATGAGGAACTGGTGTTGGGACCCTTCCAAGGGCCGTTGGCTTGTACACGCATACGGAAAGGCCGTGGGGTGTGTGGAAAGGCTTGGGAGGTGGCACGGACTATTGTTGTGCCCGATGTGGACAAGTTTCCCGGACATATTGCTTGCAGCTCGGTGTCGAGGTCGGAAATAGTTGTACCTGTGATTGTTGACGATAAGGTGACGGCTGTACTCGACATTGACAGTTGTGAATTGGATGCCTTTGACGAAACCGACCGGGAATGGCTCGAAAGGATGGTGGCAGAAGTGGCAACCTTGTTGTGATTGCCTCAGGACGATTGGAAATTTGATTGCAATGAAAATCTATCGATACATGTAAAACAAATAAATCTTAAAGGAAATGGAAAAAGACAAAAGACTCCGTTCGCTCGATGCCCTTAGAGGATTCGACATGTTGTTTATTATGGGATTGGCTTCGCTTATTGTGGCAGTGTGTGAACTTGTACCCGGAGGTGATGAATGCTGGCTTGCCCAGCAGATGCACCATGTGGCATGGAATGGCTTGGCCCATCACGACACCATCTTCCCGTTGTTTCTCTTCATGGCAGGTGTGTCATTCCCCTTCTCTCTGGCCAAACAACAGGAAAATGGACGTACACAGGGGCAGGTCGTAAGGAAAATCGTCGTTCGAGGACTGATGCTTGTGCTGTTGGGCTTGGTGTATAACGGGTTGTTCAATCTCGATTTCGCCAACTTACGTTGTGCGAGTGTGCTTGCACGCATTGGCCTGGCTTGGATGTTTGCCGCATTGTTGTTCCTGAATTTCGGGTGGCGTGTACGTGCCATCTTCTCGGCTGTCGTGCTTATAGGCTACTATCTGCTCGTGCGTTTTGTGGCAGCACCAGATATGCCTGCAGGTACCGATCCTTTGTCGATGGAGGGCAATATGGTAGGTTTCATTGACCGTATCCTTCTCCCAGGGCGTCTGATCTATTGCGATGGACGTTTTGATCCGGAGGGCTTGTTGAGCCTGTTGCCAGCCATTGTTACCGCATTGTTGGGCATGTTCGCTGGCGAGTTGGTGCGCAAGCCGGCCGACAAGTGCTCTGGCAATCAGAAGACAATGTACATGATGCTGGCTGCTGTGGTCATGTTGGTGGTTGGCCTGGTGTGGAGTATGGATTTCCCCATCAACAAGATGCTTTGGAACAGCACGTTCGTTTTGGTCGTTGGTGCCTATTCCGTGTTCTGCTTTGCCTTGTTCTATTGGATTATCGATGTGAAAGGCTGGAAAAGCTGGACACTCTTTTTCGAGGTTGTAGGCATGAATTCCATTACGATCTATATGGCGCAGCGTATTGTCAATTTCGGTGGCATCAATAAGTTCTTCCTTGGCGGATTGGCCGACTTGTGTGGCCCGGAGTGTGGCAAGGTTGTTCTTGCTGCTGGCTACGTGGCCGTTTGTTGGTTGTTCCTGTACTTCTTGTATAAGAAAAAGGTGTTCTTGAAGGTGTAAAGTAAAACTTTTTTTGTAACTTCGCGCCGCATTTGCAAAAGGTATTCGTGGCATGAACTGGATAGAACAGGTTACTGTATTAGAACTGCTTGTCAAGGGAGTCATCATAGGTGTTGTGGTGTCGGCTCCCATGGGACCGGTAGGCGTACTGTGCCTGCAACGCACACTCAACAAGGGTCGCTGGGTGGGTTTCATTACAGGTCTTGCTGCTTCGTTGAGCGACATCACGTATGCTTTGCTCACAGGATATGGCATGAGCTTCATGGACGATTTTTTGGCGAAGAACCAAACTTTGTTGCAAATCATCGGCAGCATCATGTTGTTGGCCTTTGGCATATACACGTTTCGCAGCAATCCGGTGCAGTCGGTACGTCCTGTGACCGTAAAAAAAGGAGGCATGTTGAGCTATTTCATCTCCGCCTTTTTTGTCACGCTGAGCAATCCGCTCATCATCTTCCTGTTCATAGGCTTGTTTGCCCGGTTCTCGTTCGTGATGCCGGGCAGTCCCATTGGGTTCCAGCTCGAAGGTTATGCGGCCATATTGCTGGGTGCTGAGCTTTGGTGGTTTGGGTTGACTTATGCGGTGAACAAGGTACGAAAGAATTTCAAGGTACGAGGCATTTGGGTGCTCAATCGCATCATCGGTTCGCTGGTCATACTCGGTTCTGTCGCAAGTTTTGTCTATACTATCGTATTGGGTAATTCTATTTATTGAAATGTATATAGCCGAAAAGCTGAAAGAGCAAAACATAGCTGAATACCTTATCTATATGTGGCAGGTGGAGGATTTGCTCCGGGCCAATCATTGCCGGATCGACGATGTGAAACGCACGTTGGTCGAACCACGTGCCGATTTGACGGCCGAACAGCGGCAATGCCTTACGCAATGGTATGCCGATTTGATTGACATGATGAATCAGGAAGGTGTCGTTGAAAAGGGGCATCTGCAAATCAACAAGAATGTGATGACGTGGCTCATCGACCTGCATTTGCAGTTGCTCCGCTCACCCAAATATCCTTATTATGGTGCAGCCTATTTCAAGGCCCTGCCTTTCATCGTCGAGTTGAGAGCCAAGGGAGCCCAGAAGGATGAACCTGAACTCGAAACCTGTTTCGAGGCTCTCTATGGCATTCTGTTGCTGAGACTCCAGAAAAGACTGGTGTCGAAGGAAACCCAGCAGGCGCAAGAGGCCATGACAGCTTTGTTGTCCATGCTTGCCAATTATTACATAGCCGACAAGAAGGGCGAGCTTCTTGAGGAAGGATGAACAGATTGAAGATTACATCTTTCAATGAGGGAAATGCCGTTTTTCTCGTACATTGCCAATTGACACATAACGTATTTGATAAGATAAACATAATGAATCAGGAAATTGACAGAAGGCGCACATTTGCCATCATAGCACACCCGGATGCGGGTAAGACTTCGTTGACGGAGAAACTGCTTCTTTTTGGTGGACAGATTCAGGTGGCTGGAGCTGTGAAAAGCAATAAGATCAAGAAAACGGCTACATCTGACTGGATGGACATTGAAAAGCAACGTGGCATCTCGGTCACGACCTCTGTCATGGAGTTTGATTATCACGACTATAAGATCAATATTCTTGACACCCCTGGTCATCAGGACTTTGCCGAAGACACTTATCGCACGCTGACAGCCGTAGATAGCGTCATCATTGTGGTCGATGGAGCCAAAGGCGTCGAGACCCAGACCCGCAAGCTGATGGAGGTTTGCAGGATGCGCAACACGCCGGTCATCATTTTCGTGAACAAGATGGACCGTGAGGCCAAGGATCCGTTCGACCTGCTCGATGAACTGGAGGATGAATTGGTCATCAATGTTCGTCCATTGTCGTGGCCCATCGAGAGTGGTCCACGCTTCAAGGGTGTCTATAACATCTATGAGCAGAACCTGAACCTCTTCCAGCCTTCCAAGCAGGTGGTGGCCGAAAAGGTGGGAGTCGATATTCACACCGAGGAGTTGGAAAACCACATTGGAAGTGACTACGCCGAAAAGCTGCGCAACGATTTGGAACTCATCGAAGGCGTCTATGCCGAATTTGATGTGAACAAGTACCTGAGTGGTGAGTTGGCTCCAGTGTTCTTCGGCTCGGCTCTCAACAACTTTGGTGTGGAGGAATTGCTCAATTGTTTCGTCGAGATAGCCCCTAGTCCGCGTCCTGTAAAGGCAGTGGAGCGTGAGGTCGATCCGGAGGAAAGCAAGTTCTCGGGGTTCGTGTTCAAGATTACAGCCAATATCGACCCCAACCACCGTTCGTGTATCGCTTTCTGCAAGGTCTGCTCCGGCAAGTTCTCGCGCAACACTCCCTATTATCATGTTCGTCACGACAAGATCATGCGGTTTTCCTCGCCGGCTCAGTTCATGGCCCAACGCAAGACCACCGTCGATGAGGCTTGGGCAGGCGACATCATCGGTCTGCCCGACAATGGCACTTTCAAAATAGGTGATACGCTGACCGAAGGCGAGAGAATCCATTTCAAGGGTCTTCCTTCATTCTCGCCCGAAATGTTCAAGTACATCGAGAATGCCGACCCGATGAAGCAGAAACAGCTCTCGAAGGGAATCGACCAGTTGATGGACGAGGGTGTGGCGCAGCTCTTTGTGAATCAGTTCAACGGTCGTAAACTCATTGGTACGGTGGGGCAGCTTCAGTTCGATGTCATCCAGTACAGGCTGGAGAACGAGTACAATGCCAAGTGCCGATGGGAGCCTCTCAGCCTGTATAAGGCTTGCTGGATAGAAAGCGACGACGAGGCCGAGCTGGACGCTTTCAAAAAGCGAAAGTACCAGTTCATGGCCAAGGACCGTGAGGGACGCGATGTGTTTTTTGCCGATTCCAACTACGTGTTGCAAATGGCACAAAACGACTTCAAGCACATACGTTTCCATTTCTCAAGCGAATTCTGACATTCTGTTGTCATTCTTACCGAAAGGATACTGGTTATGATTACCGAAAAGCAGAAAGAAGACATCCGTAAGGCCTGCGAAGTGATGAGGCAGGGTGGAGTGATATTGTATCCCACCGATACGGTGTGGGGCATAGGTTGTGACGCCACCAATGCACAGGCCGTGCAGCGTGTGTATGAGATAAAGCAACGGGCCGACTCCAAGGCCATGCTGGTGCTGGTCGATAACGATGCGAAAATCCAGCAGTATGTGAAGACTGTACCCGATGTGGCTTGGGATTTGATCGATTTGTCGGACAAGCCGCTGACAATCATCTTCGATGGTGCACGTGGATTGGCCGATAATCTCATGGCCGAGGATGGAAGCATTGGCATACGGGTCACCCGTGAGGAGTTTTCGCAACAGCTTTGTTATCATTTCCGCAAGCCTATCGTATCGACGTCGGCCAACATCAGTGGCCAGCCTGCAGCAAGGAATTTCTGCGACATAGTTCCTGATTTGCTCGATTCTGTGGATTATGTGTGCGAAAGCCGTCGGAAGGAAAAGGGGGTGCACAAGCCTTCTTCCATCGTCAAGCTTGGCGCACGTGGAGAGATTCGGATAATTCGTCCGTAACCAACGTTCGAAAGGTTTTTGCCCATGGTACCTCTATCGGTCGTTTTTTCCCGCATAAAAAAACGGAATCGCAACCATAGCACGATGAGGCGCGTAAGGTGAAAGGTCATGGTGTGGTTCGCATGTGATTCCAGGCATTCTTGAGAGTCGTCTTGCGCGGTCCACTGTGTTAACTCACATTGCAGGAGTCTGGCTACGTAACCCCTTCATCTTTCAATACTTCATTTTTTTGGTTCCGCATTTGTGCCCACACGGATTTTTTAGGCTTGTAGGGAATTGGGGAGATGCAGACTTTGCCGTACACATCAGCGTCTTCTGCGGT
>DCGR01000086.1 GCA_002315285.1 Bacteroides sp. UBA1773
CGTGACACAGTTCGGCCGCTTTTTTACAGTTTTCAGCCCCCTTCCCTACGGGGTAGGTTTCTGTCCCCTGATAGCGTTTCTGTCCCCCGATAACGAGGGAACCGAAGGGGGTGCAAAGACCATTGGGGGGGAAGAGGCTTCTTAGTTCATTGTCAGTGGTCAGTAACCCACTTGTGGTGAGCCCGTCGAACCATCGCAAAAGCGTTAAATCTTTGAAGATTTTCTTCCTTTGTATAACTATGCAAAAAGCGTTTTTCCATCAATGCACATTCATGCAAAAGTGCACTTGAAGAATCCGAGGACTCATTTTCGCAAATTTATGCGCTTTTGCGTTCCATCGCAACGGATGCCCCGCAAATGTTTCCTTGCTCCTCGTGGTGTGACTTACTGGTTTCTCACGAAAAATTCACTGGTTTCTCACGAAAAATTCACCGGTTCCTCCTATAATTTCGATGCAATTAATTGCATAGGCTGTTAAGTCAACGACTTGAAAAATGGCCAGAAAATCCTCATTCGGTTGTTTCAGGGTACGGAAATGCCTGACTTGTACACCCTCTTGATGAGATCACCCCCAACGCAACGACGAATTTCGAGGAAAATCCATGGTCAGGTCGGGCGACCTTTGCGGCTCTTATCGTGTGTCTGTCCGGTATGCAAGCATCCCAGGGCGTTACCCTTTCTTCTTGTGGAAGATGACGAGCGACGTGACGATAATGATGAGGCCTGCAACAGAATAGGTGGTGGGGGAGTCGTTGCGCAGGAGTGTCCAACACTCTATGCTGCCCACAATGGGCAACAGGAACTTCCACATGTTGAGATGCGACACTTTGGTGGTGGGGCGTGCCAGCAGTCGGAGCCAGATGACCATGGTGACGGTGTTGATGAACACCATGCTGAATAGCGACACATGGAACAAAGGATGGGTGGGGATGGGAGCAATGCCCTCGAAGGGATAGGCGAGGAAGAGCAGCAGAACGCCACCCATGATCATTTCGGCCGAGGTGAGCACTTTGATATCGACGCGAGTGAAGTCGATGCGCGATACGATGATGTTGCCGTAGGCGGCCGACAGGCAGTCGATGAGTATGAATGCGATGCCGACGACCGAGGTGTAGCCGAGGGTGTGGATGTTGGCGAAGCTGGGCCAACTCACCACCGTCATGCCGATGATGCACAATGCAAGGCTGAACACCATGAGGGGGGTGAAACGCTCGTTGTGGAGAATCCAGTGGGCCAGCAATGCCACGAAGAAGGGCTGGCAACTCACGATGAGTGCCACGAGTGATGCGTCGGCCATGCTTTGGCCAAGATAGTAGGAGCCGTAGAGCAGGGTGGTGGTGAACAAGGCCACTTTCAGGATGAGCCACCCGTGTTGGCGCAGCTGGGTGAGGAAATGGCGGTTGACACCTGCCCAAGGCAACAGCAACAAGCCGGAAATGAGGAAGGTGTAGCCGGCATACTGGAGTGGAGCCGGCATGTGTTCGAGGCCGAGCTTGGTGGGCACGAAACTCGAGCCCCACAACAGGCAGCAGACGATGGCGAGGAAGGTGGTGGAGGTGAAGAACTGTCGCATTGTCGGGGATTGGATGGGATTAGTGCAGTATCTTGACTATCTGCTTGACGTGTGCATCGGCATGGAGACGCATGCCATGGTCGTTGGGGTGGACTGACTCCACCTGGCTCTCCTGGTCGAGGCCTATCTCTTCGGAGCTCATGTAGTGGAGGTTGGCCACGCCTTCGGCCTGCAACTGCCCATAGGCCTTGCGAAGCTGCTCATTGACAGCCCGGTAGCTGCTGCGATGCTCATTGGTGGACTCGCCCGTGTAGCCGGCATGTTCGACCAGCAGGATGGGAGCCTGTGACGATTGGCGCAGACGGTGTACGCCATGGGTGATGCGCTCGACGATAAGGTTGGAGAGGTTGTCCATGTTGGCCATGCAGTCGATGACGTACATGGAGGCTCCAATCTCGCTCAGTAGGTCGAACATCTCAGGCTCAAGCTTTCCGCTTCCCGAAAAACCCAGGTTGACGATGGGGCGTGAGGTGCGGCGTTCCACGATGTTGGTCCACGCCAGGCCAGGCCGCGAGGCGCAGGCTCCGTGGGCGATGCTGGTGCCATACACCACAATGGGTTTCTCGTCGGTGACAGGCAGGAACTGGAATCGTGCATCGGTGGGCACACCTATCTCCATCCACTTCACTCCGTTGTAGAGGGGCAGGTAGAGGTGATACTCGTAACCTTGTTCGGGGTTGGTGAAGTAGGTGATGTTGTCGTAATGGTATCTGATGGTGTCGGCAAACGACACGGGGAAATGGGGGGCGCACCAACGCTCACGTCCATCGGCATCGGTGGCATACATATCGACTCCCGACACGCCTGTGGAAGGCATGTGGAACATGTTGTAGCTGCCCGTGACCTGATAGCGCACGATGATTTCCCTGGCATTCGAACGGAACACAAGGCTCAGCCCGGCAGAATGCTTGGACAGGCTCCATACGGCATCGGAGGCCTTGCCTTCGGCATGAGCCGGCAGACGCAGGTAGGAGTGGCGGAGTTCGGCCCAGCCTTGTCCGTGGACTTCGGCACCGCTTCCGATGGGGTTGTGCCACTTGATTTGGGCATACGACACCGTGCTTGCGAACACGGTGAGAAGGAGTAGCAATTTCTTCATGATGTGAAAGTGTTTCTTTGATTGTGCCACAAAAGTACAAAAAAGAACACAATCTGGGGAGGGTGTCGAGGATTTTTATTATCTTTGCGCAAATTAATTGTCGTTTATGCGTAGGATATTTCATGGAATAACAGCTGTCATGCTTGCGGGTGTGGGGTTTGCTGTCAGCGGCTGCAACGAAGTGGTGACGGGTTATTGGTGGAGTGGCAATGTGCTGATGGCCCAAGCCAATGACACGGTAGGCTGCTTGCAGGCAACGGTGACGGATGGCATTCAGGCCGAGTCGCAGATAAGCCGTGTAGATGGGAACACCTTCAAGGTGGTATGGCGCTTCAAGGCGGAGCACGATGTGGACAGTGCGAGAATCGTGATGGATTTCACGCACCGGTCGGAGGCGGATTACTGGATGATACCGGCCGTGTCGTACGATGGCAACGAGTGGGGCAGGGGACTGGAGCCGAAAGGCGCACAACAGGAAGGTGCATGGCGCACTTACTCGTATCGCCGTACCCCCATCCCGGGAGCCTTGTATAGCGAGGGAAAGTCGTTTGCCGTGGCTACTTGGAGCGAAGTGCCTGCGGTGTGCGACGACGACTTCTCGTGTGGCATGATGCCCGAGGCTGAGGCTACCACCCACCGCTTAATATGGCCTGAGGAGGAACTGCCCGTGAGCTATTGCAACCGCGACAAGTACATCGATGGCTGGCAACGCGTGGCGAGCATGAGGAAGGGCGAGGAGAGACGGTTTGCGATGTATGTGTGTGTGACGGAGCTGAAAACCGCCCATACGGCCATGCAGACATTCCTGAAGGTGTGTTGGGACTGCATGGGACATGCCTCGACGGAGGTGTTGCCTGCCGATGAGGTGTGGAGAAGGGGCATCGGATTCTGCAAGGAATCGTTGTGGGCCGAGGATGGCATCTACCGGGGATTCAGCATAGGATTGTTGCCGCAGGGTGAGGATGGCTGGCACCAACGCACGGGGGGGCGATACGAATCGGGATGGTGTGGACAGAACATCAGCATCGCTTGCTCGATGTTGTGGGACTATCTGAAAAACGGCGACAAGGAGTCGCTCGACAAGGGAATGACCACCCTCGACTGCTGGGCCGACAACTGCCGGCTGCCCAACGGACTGTTCGTGACCCACTTCGATGCCATACAGGAGAAACGTGCTTGCAACCTCGATGCCTGCAACTTGGGCACTACGGCCCTGAACTATTTCCAAGCCTACGAACTGGCGCGCGAATGTGGCTACGACCGTCCGCAATATCGTGAGCTGGCGTTCGGCATCCTGGATTTCGCACTCAACGACCAGCAGGCCGACGGATGCTATGCGCGAGGATGGACTTTCGAGGGCGAGTGTATCTATCGTGAGGGTACGGTAGGTTGTTTCTTGCTTCCCGCCATGCTGGAGGCATACAAGGTGAGTGGCGACAAGAAATACCTGGAATCGGGCATAAGGGCCTACAATCACTATGTGAGGGAACTGCATGAGAACGGCTACACCACGGCAGGAGCACTCGACACCTGGTGCATCGACAAGGAATCGGCCATCACGTTGCTGCGCTCGTCGCTGCGGCTGTACGGACTGACCGGCGAAAAGGCATATCTCGATGATGCCATACAAACCTCATACTATCTTTCCACTTGGCTCTGGCACTACGATGGAGTGTATCCGGCGGGTGATGCCTTCACCGAATACGGTTTCCACACGTTTGGTGGCACCAGCGTGTCGGTGCAGCACCATCATCTGGACTACTATGCTGCCTTGTGGATCCCGGAATGGATGGAACTGGCTGAACTGACCGGCGACAGGCAGTGGCAGGAGAAGGCCCGGGCCGTGTGGAACAACTGTTGTCAGCTCATATCGGATGGCACGCTGAAGGTGAACAATCGGTTGCGCCCGTTGGGCTCGCAAAACGAGGCCTATTTCGAATCGTCGTGGGGCTTTGGCTACGGATTCAGCAAGGAACAAGCCACAACTGTGCCTCCGGTAGTGCGTACGGACCGCATCAACGACTGGTTGGTGGCATGGCCTTCGGCTTTCCGCTTGGAAACGCTTCGGAAACTGGAAGAACTCGACAAGTCGTCGATGCTAAAATAGTAATGCCATGCAACAGGAAATTCAGAAATTCGGACGCACGCTCAGTGCCATGGTGATGCCAAACATTGGCGCATTCATTGCTTGGGGATTGATAACAGCCATTTTCATTGATTCGGGCTGGTGGCCCAATGAGCACATAGCCCAGTTGGTGTCGCCCATGCTCAAGTATCTGTTGCCGTTGCTCATAGCCTATACGGCAGGCAAGAACGTGGCAGGACTGCGTGGCGGTGTGATTGGCGCGGTGGCCAGCATGGGCATCATCGTTGGTTCGGACATCCCGATGTTTATGGGTGCCATGATCATGGGTCCGTTGGCTGGTTGGTGCATCAAACGTTTCGACCGGTTGGTGGAAGGAAAGGTGAGACAGGGATTTGAAATGCTGGTCGATAACTTCTCGTTGGGCATCATCGGCATGTTGCTGGCCATTGTGGGCTACTTGTTCATTGGTGGCGTGGTGAGCTGGCTGGTGGAAGCTGCCAGTGCGGGTGTCAATTTCCTGTTGGCACAGAAACTGTCGCCGCTGCTCTCGTTGGTGGTCGATCCCTGTAAGGTGCTGTTTCTGAACAATGCCGTGAATCATGGCATCATGACCCCATTGGGCATAGAACAGGTGTCGGAGGTGGGACAGTCGATGTTGTTTCTGGTGGACCCCAACCCTGGTCCAGGTCTGGGTATCTTGCTTGCCTGCTGGGTGTTCGGACGAGAAAATACCCGTCAGAGCGCGCCTGGCGCTGTGGTGATCCAGCTGTTTGGTGGCATTCATGAAATATACTTCCCTTACGTGTTGGCAAAGCCTGTGTTGCTGCTGGCCGTGATAGGAGGCAACATCTGCGCATTGCTGTTTTGCACGCTGTTCGATATTGGCCTGGTGGCTCCTGCCTCGCCTGGCAGCTTGATTTCCATCATACTGATGGCTCCCAAGGGAAAGACCATCCTTGCCATAC
This sequence comes from Bacteroides sp. UBA1773, assembly GCA_002315285.1. Taxonomy (GTDB): domain Bacteria; phylum Bacteroidota; class Bacteroidia; order Bacteroidales; family Bacteroidaceae; genus DCGR01. Next base: position 5,724 of record DCGR01000086.1, read on the forward strand.
TGGCGGTTGTGGTGGGCACGGCGGTGTCGTTTCTGCTGTCATCTCCCATGATCAGGCGTTCACCCGATTTCCAGGACGATGTGGATGAAGAGCCACAGGAGAAACCATCGACGGATGGAGTGTTGGGCGGGGTAATCCGCAAAATCGTGTTCTCGTGCGATGCGGGCATGGGTTCGAGCGCATTGGGTGCCACCACTTTCCGCAAACGGCTGCAACAGGCTGGCATTGCAATAGAGGTTATCAATACGGCTGTGAACGACATTCCTTCGGATGCCGATGTGGTGGTGTGTCAACAGGTCCTGTCAGAAAGGGCAGCCCAACGTGTGGCTTCGGTAGGCGGGCATGCACAGATTGTGAACATCAAGAATTTCATGAAGGATGCGGCACTTGATGACCTGTTCGTGCAATTGAAGGGCAATGTATGCAGTGGCGTGAAGGAACAAGAGGAGGAAAAGGATGCGAAAGCAACCCCGCAAGAGGTATTGCAGGCTGATGGAATCGTGCTTGGGTTGTCCAGTGAACCGAAGGAAGCGGCCATACGGCGTGCAGGCAACTGCCTCGTGGCGTTGGGATATGTGGATGACGTGTATGCCGACTCCATGCTGGAACGCGAGAAACTGGCAACCACCTACATGGGCATGGGGCTGGCCATACCGCACGGCACTTCCGAGGCGAAGGCTGGCGTGCGCTCATCGGGCATTGTGGTGCTGCAATATCCGGAGGGCGTGGATTTCGATGGCGAGAAGGCCCGCTTGGTGATAGGCATTGCGGGAGTGGGTGATTCCCATCTCGAAATACTGTCGCATATTGCGGAGGCGCTCGATGACGAAACGGTGTTGGAACAAATCTGCACGACAAATGACAAACAACAAATAATTGACATATTGCGATGATTTCAAAGGAAGTGATACTTGCAGCAAGCGAAGGCTTGCACGCTCGTCCGGCCGGTGAGCTGGTGAAAATGGTGAAGGGATTGGCTCCTGCCAAGGTGACGCTTACGTGTGGGGCGAAAACCGTTAATGCGGCCAGTATGTTGTCGGTGCTTTCGTTGGGCTTGAAAAGCGGGTCGAGCATCGTTGTCGGTGCTGAGGGAGATAACGCACAAGAGGCTCTGACGCAGGTAGTTCAGTTTATCGCATCATTGTCGTGACGCGACCGATGTATGTGTTGAAGACTCCTGTTCCATCGGAAGCGCTTGCCATCGGACAGGCTTTCGTGGTGACACGCGCGGAGATGCAGTCGGTGGAGGTGACGCTGCCCGAGGCTTTCGCACAGGCCGAAGGGCAACTCACGCAGTTGTCGGGACAGCATGAGGTGTTTGCGGCCCATCTTGAGATATTGCAGGATCCATTGTTGCAGGAGTCCATCGAGGATTTCGTGAGCAATGGCTGTGATGTGCTGACGGCCGTGGAACGCACCTCGGAGATGCTTGCCACGCAGTTTGAGGAAATCGACGACGAATATCTGCGTGCCAGGGCCGATGATGTGCGTGACGTGTGCCGACGGCTTTTGGCTTGTTTGCAGTGTGCGGCCGACAATCCTTTCAAACATCTGCCTGCGGGCAGTGTGGTGGTGGCCGAGGAATTGTTCCCCTCCGATACGGCATCGATAGACTTGTCGAAGTCGGTGGGTTTTGTCACGGCCAAGGGCAGTCGGACCAGTCATGTGTGCATCATAGCCCGCCAACATGGCATTGCCACGATGGTGGGGGTGGAAGGTGCCCATCGTTTCATCCATATGGGCGATAGGCTCATTCTCGACGGCAAGGGCGGACAGGTAGTCGTGAATCCTGACGAGGCTACCATGGATGAATACCGAAAGCGGATGGCCCAGCATCAACAGATGCCTTCGGTGGCAGAACAATTGGCAGCAAGTGGCAGGCGTGTGAGGCTGTTCGCGAATGCAGGTTGTGTGGATGACGTGCGTGATGCGGTGGATGCCGGTTTTGAGGGCATCGGATTGTTTCGGACGGAGTTCTTGTTCCTGAACACCAAACAGGCTCCTTCGGAGGAGGAACAATACGAGCAATATCGCATGGCTGCCGAATGGTGTGGCGACCGTGTGCTAACCATCCGCACGATGGACTTTGGTGCCGACAAACCATTGCCGTGGCTTCCTTTGTCGGTGCAGGAGAATCCGTTTCTGGGCTTGCGTGCCGTGCGCATAGCCTTGAAGCACACTGATTTGTTCAAGGCACAGCTTCGTGCCATCCTGCGAGCGGCTCTTTATGGCAATGTGCGCGTCATGTTTCCCATGATATGCCAGATGGATGAGATACGCCAATGCAAGGCCTTGCTACGGGTGTGCAAGGATGAACTGGCTGCGGAAGGAACTCCTCATGCCGAGGACATTCGGATTGGCATGATGGTGGAGACACCCGCCAGCGTGATGCTTGCCAAGGAATTTGCGCGTGAGGTCGATTTCTTCAGTATCGGCACGAACGACCTTACCCAGTACCTCATGGCTGCCGACCGTGGCAACCCCGATGTGGCTTATCTGTATGATGCCATGAACCCTGCCGTGCTGCGTGCTATCGGTCAGGTGACGGCGGCGGCCCACGAAGTGGGTTGCGAGGTGTGCTTGTGTGGTGAGTTGGCTGCCGATGCGAATGCCACACAGACATTGCTGCAGTTAGGGCTTGACTCATTATCTGTATAGTTCAAAAAAAACAGTTGTTCTATGAAAACCAATCGGAATCGTTTCCCCATTCAATTTGTGCTTGCGCTCCTTTTGTGGGTGGCGTGTCCTGGGCACGTACTGTCCACTCATATCCTCCCTGGTAAGTTGCCCACCCGTTTCGATGCCCGAACGGTGGAGGTGCGTCCCCTTGTAGAGTCAACCCCTCGTGGCGGATTGCCCCATTTCTATCAGAAACTGGAACAGAAGCAACCGGAGGTGTCCATCGCTTATTTCGGAGGAAGCATTACGGAGCAGGAGGGTTACCGCATTCATAGCAGGAAGTTTTTCGGACAGCAATATCCCGATACGAAATTCAATGAAGTAAATTCCGCCATCGGGGGAACCGGTTCCGACTTGGGAGCCATGCGCTGTTGGCACGATGTGCTTCGCCATAATCCCGACCTGGTGATTGTGGAATTTGCGGTGAACGATTATGGCATGTCCGTCGTAAACATCCGCAAACAGATGGAAGGCATCGTGAGGCAGGTGTGGCACCACAATGCCACGACTGACATATTGTTTGTCTATACGCTGACGGAAGCCCATCTCAAGGAACTTCAAGGCGGGCACATGCCAAAATCGGCCAGTGTGATGGAGGAAATAGCAGACTATTACGACATCCCATCCATCCACATGGGTGTGGAGGTGACCAGATTGGTGAATGAGGACAAACTGATTATGAAAGCGGAAAAGGTGGGAATGACACGGGTGTCGGGCAAAGAATTGGATTTGAAGTCGGATGCTGTTGTCAACACGGATGGCATGATTCCTGTCAATGCTGCAGGAAAGATTCCTTTTGCCAAAGATGGAGTGCATCCGTATGCCGACACCGGCCACGCACTTTATATGAGTGCCATAGAGCGCGCGCTTCCTGCCATCAAGGCTGCCGGAAGGCTCTGCTCCCATCCGCTTCCTGCTCCGATGGTTGCCGACTGTTTTGAGCGTGTGATGACAGTGTCGTTTGATGACCCTCGCGTGAGGAAAACGGGAGAATGGAAGAAGAATGGTCCGAATGATGCGATTACAAAGCCTTTCCTAAAGCGTTGTGATGTTTTCTTCACTTTTGAACCCGGTGCGGAAGTTTCGTTCAACTTCAAGGGAAGTAAGGCTTCGATTTATGATTTGCTGGGACCAGAGTGTGCACTTCTTTCGGTGACGGTCGATGAGCAGCCTGTCCGGTTGGTTCCGCGTTTTGATGGCTATTGCACCTATCATCGCTTGGCCTTGATGTACGTATGTGACAACCTTGATCCTTCGAAAGTGCATCGTGTGACCGTTAAGGTGACGAATGAAGATGTGAGGAAACGCGAGATTTTGTTTGAACACAATCGGGGAGATTTCGACAAGAACCCCCAGAAATATGCGCCTACTCATGCTTTCGCAGGAAACATATTCATTGTGGGAGAACTGATGGAGGAATGACGGTATGCAGGCGTGTCATCACGATAGAATCCATGTGACTGCCAATAGGATGACAATGCTGCTCAGAAAAAAGATGAGTTGTTTAGGTCGCCGATACTTGAGGTAAACAAACAGCAGGATGAATGCAAGGTGAAGGGCGGGGTGACTTCGGCGCTTTCCCGCT
>DCGR01000099.1 GCA_002315285.1 Bacteroides sp. UBA1773
AGTTCTCGTCCTCTTCATCCTTCTTGCGTCCGTCCCAGCCTGTCTCGCTGCTGACAGATCCTCCACCTGCACAAGGAATACTAACATAGTGACCTCCCATTAGGGCAATAGCAACCTCACGAACCAGTTTGGCTGTATCAGGCTTTTCAAAAAGAGCGAGAAGATCGAGGGTGTCGGAAGTCTGCTGATGACGGAGATATTTCTCAGTGCGATAGTCTTTGCCCAGATTCTCCATATCGCGTTGCTGCATTAGTCGGAACTTACGTTCTCCTATGATGCTCGCCTCTGCTGCTTTCATGACTGTCTTGCCGTATTCGTCAATAGAGTCATTGAACTGCTTCTTGATTTTAGCATTCTGTGCTTTCATCCATTCTTCGATATTGCCAAAGCGAGGAGGACGTTCTGTTATCTGTGGAGGTTTCTTGTCATTCTTTGGAGGGTCAAAACGGACGTATGCCACATCATAGTAGTTTACCTTGTCTTTGATGTCTTGTAACTCCGCTTGCTTCATTTCGAGTTTCTGCTGTTTGTCAGCAAGCTTTGCGTCGCAGTTGGAGATTTGCTTTTCCACCTCAACCTTCTTCTGGTTGTATTCGTCAAGCGAAATCTTGCCAGCAGATAACTGGTTCTTAAGTTCTGTAAGATCAGTAGTAAGCTGAGATTTCTGAACGATGAGATTGCTACACATCTTTTGAAGACCCTTTACTGCAGTCTCAGCCTGTTTCTTCTGCTTGTTCAGAGTTTCAATATCAATTGTCAGAGCGTCCTTCTCTGACTGAAGAGAATCAACTTCATCCTCCAACACCTCCTTCTGCATTTTGAGTCCAGCCTTCTCTGCTTCCAGTTTTGCTTCCTCTGCCTTAATCGCATTATAGACAGCTGGATCCATGTGCTTTGCCTTCGATCCGTGAATTCCACGCTCAAGATCGAAGCCTGCAGCCTGCATGTGAAGAGCATAGTCGGTCTGCCATCGTTCTGCATTCTCCTGAGTGAACACATCTCTGGCACAAAGACGCGCTGTAACTTCCTGCTTCTTATATCTACGTTTTTCCTTGCCGTTACGCTTCTCATATTGCTTCTTTGTATCGTCACGTTCGGCTGCTTGCCCCATAAGAATAGGGACAACCGTGAAGTGAAGATGGAAGGTAACCACGTCCATGTGTCCAGCACATCCCACAACATTCTCCTTGCCGAATGTCTTTTGCATAAAAGAGATGTTTGCATCAATCCATGCCTGCCAACGCCCTTCGTTGTAGATCTGCTGCATGGTCTCTCTGTCACTTGTGCAAAGGAATGCGAGAAACTTTGCTTGGTCATCACGAATCTTTCTGGTGATACCAGCCTCTTTTATACGTTTGTTGATAGCCTCCGTTCGCCCCATTCCGAGAGGAAGAAGGTATTCCTTGTTGAGGTGAGACAACTCTGGATGGATGACCGAATCAGGTACGAACGGTACCATCTTATGTTCCTTACCATCCCACTTCTCCCGAACAAACATCGGCAAAGAATATATAAAACTTTCTTATGACAATGAAACACTATATAAGGTGTCTGATGTAGTACATAAAAGTAAAGATCCAGACTTCATTATTTTTCATGTAGATTATGACAATTCTTCATATATTCCTATAACATAAAACAAGCCTAATATCGGTGATAAAGTTTTTGCCATAGGGAGTCCAAGAGGACTTGAAAATACATTCTCTTCTGGTGAAGTTTCCCAATGGCGTGGAGAATATCTAATGCAAATCAATGCGCTTATTGATCATGGAAGTAGTGGTGGAGCCTTGTTTAATGAACATGGCGAAGTCATTGGCATCACATCAGGATCATTTTACGATGGCTCACAAGCCAACTTAAATTATGCTTGGAGTATTGATGCCATAAAAGGACATTATTGACTGATGCCATAAAGGCAATGAGATATTATTTCGTAAGCATCCGGTGAACTACGTGTAATCTTTTTGAATGGTTGGTGTTGTTCTTGTTCACGATCTTTTTGTTATCAGTTGGTCGATTTCCCATTGTCAGTGTACAATAACTGACAACTGGAAACTGACCAAAAGAACGATGAATGGGTTCAGAATTGGAATGACAACTGTGTGCTTTCACCAGTGAGATTGAAAGATAGCCGGTGATAGGGAGTGGTGCCATGCTGACGGATGGCCTCACGATGCTTCTTGGTGGGATATCCCTTGTTGTGATTCCAATCATAACTGGGATATTGAGCATGGAGTGCGTTCATGTAGTCGTCGCGATAGGTCTTTGCCAAAACCGATGCGGCAGCAATGCTAAGGTATTTGGCATCGCCTTGGATGATGGTGGTGTGGGGGATGTGTGGGTAGGGCACAAACCGATTGCCATCGATAAGCAGATGCTCTGGACGGAGAGTAAGTTGGTCGATGGCACGATGCATGGCCAAGAATGATGCCCGAAGGATGTTCATCTCATCGATTTCCTTGGGTGTCACCACACCAACAGCCCACGCAAGTGCGTCACGCTCGATAATGGTTCGGAGCGCATACCGCTGACGCTCGGTAAGCTGCTTGGAATCGTTGAGCTGTTCGTTGTGGAAATGGGGTGGCAGGATGACGGCTGCGGCATACACGGAACCCGCGAGACATCCTCGCCCCGCCTCGTCGCAACCTGCCTCGATGACTCCGCTATGTAGGAATGGCAACAACATGTCAGAACATGCGGGCTATACGACGAATGGCTGCTGCAAGGGCATCAACCTCATCGGTGGTGTTGTAGAACGAGAAGGATGCGCGCACGGTTCCCTCTATTCCCAAACGGGCCATCAGAGGCTGCGCGCAATGATGGCCGGTGCGCACGGCAATGCCCATACGGTCGAGCAAGGTGCCAAGATCGAAATGGTGTATGTTGCCTACCTGAAACGAGAGCACACTGCCTTTTTGCTGTGAAGTGCCAAACAGGCGAAGGCCTTCTATGTCGAGAAGCCGTTCGGTGGCGTAGGCGGTGAGCTGATGCTCGTAGGCGGCGATGCTGTCCATGCCGATGTGGAGCAGATATTGGATGGCGCAAGCGAGGGCATTGGTGCCGATGTAATCGGGCGTGCCTGCCTCAAACTTGAAAGGTAGCTCGTTGAAGGTGGTCTTCTCAAAGCTGACGTGAGATATCATCTCTCCTCCTCCCTGATAAGGCGGAAGGGCATCGAGCCACCGTTCTTTTCCATACAGCACACCGACCCCCGTGGGTCCATACATCTTATGGGCGCTGAACGCGAAGAAATCGACATCGAGATCCTGCACATCGACAGGCTGGTGGGGAACGCTCTGCGCGCCATCGACAAGGACTGGTACCTCATGGGCATGAGCAATGGAAATGAGCTCCGACACTGGATTGATGGTGCCCAACACGTTGCTGACATGGGTTACGGCAACAAGCTTGGTGTGAGGAGTGAAAAGTTTCCGGTATTCGTCGAGCAGCAGTTCGCCCTGGTCGTTGATGGGGATGACCTTCAGCACAAAGCCATAGCGTTGGGCTTGCAACTGCCAAGGCACAATGTTGCTGTGATGTTCCATCACCGACACAATGACCTCATCGCCCTGACGAAGCCGGCTTTGCGCAAAGACCGAGGCCAGGAGATTGATGCTTTCGGTGGTGCCTCGGGTGAAGATGATTTCGTTGGTGGTGCGGGCATTGATGAACTTCCGGGTGGCTTCGCGTGAAGCTTCATGGAGTGAGGTGGCTTGTTGTGAAAGGAAATGAACGCCACGGTGGACATTGGCATTCACCGAATAGTATTCCTCGGCTATGGCATCGACCACACAGCGTGGTTTCTGCGTGGTGGCAGCATTGTCGAAATAGACCAAGGGCTTCCCATAGACTTTCCTTTCCAGTATGGGGAAATCGTTGCGAATGGCTTTAACGTCGATTGTCATTTCTTACAAATATTACATCCCTGACACTTGTTCAACTCACCCCGGAAACGCTTTTCCACCAGCAGATGAAGGCGGTCGCGAAGCGCATCCATCTGGATGAGGTCGATCACTTCATTGACAAAAGCAAACATCAGGAGCATACGTGCTTCGAAGAGTGGAATGCCTCGTTGCTGCATGTAGAAGAGTGCCGCCTCGTCGAGCTGTCCCACCGAGGCTCCATGTGAGCACTTCACATCATCGGCATATATTTCCAACTGTGGCTGGGTGAACATCCGAGCGCTTTTCGTGGCACACAGGTTCTTGTTGGTTTGCTGCGCCACCGTATGTTGCGCGCCATGGCGGACAAGCACTTTTCCTGCAAAAGAGCCTACGGCTTCATTGTTGAGCACGTACTTGAACAATTCGTTGCTCACACAGTCGGGCTCCTGATGGTCGATGAAGATGTTGTTGTCGATATGTTCCTGTCCATCGGCTATGGCTATGCCTCCGATGTTCAGTTCGGCTTCCCGACCGGCCAAAGCCACATCGATGGCATTGCGTGTGACACCATTGTGGAGGGTCACGCCATTCAGCCGTACTTTACTGCCCGACTCCTGACGCACGTAAGTATTGCCAAGACGTACGGTTTGCTCATGGTTTTCTTCAAGCTCATAGTAATCGAGCACACTGTTGCGACCTGCAAACACCTCTACCACCTGAGTGGCCAGAAAGTTGACTGTGTTCATGGCATGATCGCACACCAGCAGACGCACCTGGGCTCCTTCCTCAAGGACAATGAGCATGCGGCGGTTGACCATGAAATCGACGTCGGCACGCAATATGTTGACCAATTGCAACGTACGATCGACCACCACTCCTTTCGGCACATAGAGCAAGAAGCCATCCTGTGCCAACATCGTGTTCAAGGCCGTGATTGCATCGGACGAGCAGTGGGCCAGGTTGCCATAGAAGGAACGGACCTTGTCGGCATGGTCGCACAGACTACCCGCTATCACTCCGTCGGGCAATGCCGATGTCTTGGACAGATAGTACGTGTCGTTTACCATGAAGTGGAGGGCTGTGCTCATGTTGGGTACATCGCACTTGAACACCTCATAGGGATTGACGGGGATAGAGAGCCGATTGATGTTCAAGCCATAGTTGGGTGCAAAAAGCGCTTCCACGTCGGTATATTTGTAATTCTCTTGTTTTTGCGTGGGAAATCCCATCCGCTTGAATTCGGAGAAAGCCTGGCGACGAAGCTCATTCATGACAGACGAACTATGTCTGCAGATATCGCCGACATGGTTCTCAAACAATTCTATGTATTGCTGCGCTGCACTCATTCTCCTAATTCCTCTTTGATCCAATCATATCCGCGCTGTTCGAGTTGAAGCGCCAGCTCCGGTCCTGCCGTCTTCACGATTCGGCCGTTGTACAGGACATGTACGATGTCGGGCTTGATGTAGTCGAGCAGA
>DCGR01000100.1:0-314 GCA_002315285.1 Bacteroides sp. UBA1773
TCCTTCATCTTCGAGGTGCTGCGCCGTCACCACACCGACATCACCTCGCTGGAGCAACTGGTGTGCACCTCCGAGGCCTTCGACCTGCCCACCGAAGCCATGACGGATGCCCTGCCCCTGCTCTACCAGAGCGGCTACCTCACCATCAAGGATTATGATTCCGATGGAGGTGTCTATACCCTCGACTTCCCGAACCGTGAGGTGCGCACGGGATTCATCGGAAGCCTGATGCCATCGTACATGGGTGTCACCCAATCGGATGTGCGTGTCGGCTTTGCCCTGAAGTTCTGGCAGGCCCTGCGCCGCGACGACAT
>DCGR01000100.1:341-45722 GCA_002315285.1 Bacteroides sp. UBA1773
GGCCCTGCGCGAACTGAAGGCCTACATGGCGGGACTGCCCTACGTGGAGGGCTTCAAGCAGAAACTCGCCGAAGTGACCACCGCCGAGGGATTCTACGAATGGACCTTCTACCTCGTGTTCTCGATGCTCAACGTGTATGTGCGCACACAGGTGAAGTGCATCCGTGGACGCATCGACATCGTGGTGCAGATGCCCGACACCATCTATGTGATGGAGCTGAAGCTGCATGGCACTCCCCTCTCCGCCCTGAAGCAGATAGAGAGCGGCGACTACGGTGTTCGCTACTCCACCGACGGCCGCAGGGTGGTGAAGGTGGGCATCCGCTTCGACATGAAGAAGCTGGGCATCAAGGACTGGAAAGTGAAATGATGGGGAAGGAATCCTTTCCCTCCCCTCAATGGTCTTGACAACTTCGATATGATGACAATCAGTGTATTATCAAAAAAAAACATTGGCTTTCTTGAACATTCTTACATCATTATCATATCTGCAAGGTCACTTGCGAACTTGAGTCAACAATCATGAACACCCACCATAACGAAAGATAACACCATGACCACAAGACGTTCGTTTCTCAAAACTGCCACATTGGCTACCGTTGGACTTGGTTTCCAGACACCCGACATTCGTTCCGCAACTGTTTCCTCTCATGCCGTGCCCTATTCCGAAGGTGGGTCGGCCGATTTGATTGTGGCGGGAGGCGGTCCGGCAGGTATCGCCGCAGCCATCACAGCTGCCCGGACTGGGAAGAAAGTCATCCTGCTCGAAATGCAAGGCTGCCTGGGAGGTATCTGGACTTCCGGACTCTGCTGTTGCCTCATCGATTTCGGCAAGGGGACTGTCGCCCAGGAGTTCATCCGCCGACTCGACCAGCTGCACGCACGCATTCCTCGGCGGGCGAAGATGCTCGACTCCAATTTCCTCATGATGCCAGAGTATGCCAAGTTGGTTCTCGACCGCATGTGCACCGAAGCAGGAGTGCGCTTCCTCTTCCATTGCCCAGTAGTGGCTGTAGAGAAAGATGTTTCGGGCCGTAACATCACGGCTGTCTTTACCGAGTCGAAGAGCGGCCGACAACGATGGACGGCAAAGGCCTTCATCGACACCACGGGCGATGGAGACCTTGCCGCCCGGGCTGGCTGTGGCTTTGACTTCGGAGGATTGAACCCTGGCGACAACGACCAACCCGCTTCGCTTCAAGGCTTCGTGTTGGTCGATGACGACGAGAGTCTCAAGGAATTCATCACCAACTATCCCGGAGTATTCGGTCCAGATGGCAAACCGTTGTTCGATGCCAAAGCGAACTTTCGCGAAGAAGCCCATCGTTGTGGCAGCGATGCCGCAGCGCCCGTGCTGTCGTGGTATGGCAAGAATCTGTTGGGCATTGCCTCCGGTTTCGAGTATGGCATCCGCGTCGATGACACCGAAGCCATCACCCGCGCCACCGTCCATGCCCGCGAAGAACTGTTCCAGCTCACCCAAGCGCTCATCGACCATGGAGACGAACGCTGGAAAGGGCTCAGACTCGTCACCACTTCGGCATCCATCGGACAACGGGCAGCCCGACGCATCCATGGGCTCTACACCATCACCACCGACGATGCGGTGAATGGAGCCACTTTCCCCGATGCCGTATCCACAAGCAATTTCTGTTTCGATGTACACACCACGAAGAAGGGCGAGAACTATGTGGTGGATTATGGAGTGAGGTCGAAACCGTTCCAGATACCTTTCCGATCGTGCCAAGCCAGGGATGTGGACAACCTCTACATGGCTGGCCGGTGCATCAGTGGAGGCTTCCTCCCCATGTCGAGCTATCGTGTCACGGGGTCGGCAGTCGAGATGGGCGAAAACGTGGCCAAGCGCGTCTGCGAACAGCTATAGCTGAAGACACCTTATAATTGCATGTGTTAAAAGTGCACTTTTGCACTTTTCAATATAATGCACAAGTGCAATCACAGCGAGAGCTACTCCACGGCATGTGGGGTAGCTCTCGCTGTGATTTTCCGCTGGCTTGGCTGGCAGCATCGCTTGCGCGGTTCCACCCTCTTCTGATGGTCGCTTCGCGATGCCGCAGCACCTGAGAAACGAAATCACTGATTGCTCATGTGCTTGTACTTGCTGTAGCGCTGCTCTGCATCGCGACTGCCCTGCTCGAAGAGGATTCCGGCATTCTGGGGGAAGGTGCGACGCAACGAAGCATAACGCACCTCGCCATCGAGGAACTCCTCGTAGGGCATGGAGGGAGCCTTGCTGTCGAGTTGGAACGGATGTTCCTTGCGGGGATCGTAGCGATAGAGCAACCAATAGCCACTCTCCACGGCACGCCGCATTTCCTCCTGCACGTGTTCCACGCCACGGCAGATACCATGAGACACACAGGGCGTATAGGCCACGATGACCGATGGCCCATCGTATTCCTCTGCCTCGCGCACCGCCTTGATGAGTTGGGCAGGATCGGCACCCATGGCCACCTGAGCCACATACACATTGCCGTAGGTCATCATGATGGCGCCAAGGTCTTTCTTGCGGCTTCGCTTGCCAGCCGATGCGAACTTGGCGACAGCCCCAATCGGGGTGGCCTTGCTGCTCTGTCCGCCTGTGTTGGAATACATCTCGGTGTCGATGACAAACACATTCACGTTGGCTCCTGTGGCAATGACATGGTCGAGACCGCCGAAACCTATGTCGTAAGCCCAGCCGTCGCCACCATACATCCAGAAGGTTTTCTTGGCAAACATGTCGCGCTGCGACAAGAGTCCACGAGCCTCAGCAGTGTCCATCTGTTCCAGACATGCCAGCAGGCGATCGGCTGCGACACGCGATTCGTTCAGGTCGTCGAAAGCCGACAGAAAGGCATCGCACGAAGCCTTCAGCCCACCCTCGGCCGTAGCAGCCAACTGCTCCACCTGCCCGCGCAGATAGTCGCGACGCTGCCCCACGGAGAGATACATGCCCAGGCATAGTTCGGCATTGTTCTCGAAAAGGCTGTTGGTCCATGCCGGACCGAATCCACGCTTGTTGACCGTGTAAGGAATGCCTGGCATGGCTGCGCCCCAAGCTTGCGAACAGCCCGTGGCATTGGCCCAGAACACACTGTCGCCAAACAGCTGGGTGAGCAACTTGGCGTAGGGTGTCTCGCCACAACCGGCACAGGCCGCCGAAAATTCCACCAACGGCTGGCGGAACTGGCTGCCCTTGATGGTGTAGGGTTCGAAAAGATTACCTTTGTCGGACACGATCAGGCCATAGTCGAACAAGCGCTTGCTTGTCTCGTCCAACTGGGCTGGCACCATTTCTAACGCCTCCACCGGACAGCACTGCACGCAACTGCCACAGTCTGTGCAATCGAAATCGGAAACCGTCAGGGCAAAATGCAGGCCTTTGGCCTTTGCGCCTATGGCGGGCTTGGTGAGGAATCCTTCGGGAGCCTGCTGCCGCTCGGCATCATCCAACAGATACGGACGGATGACGGCATGAGGACAAACCAACGCGCAACGGTTGCACTGGATGCACTTATCGACATTCCAACGAGGCACCTGCACGGCTATGCCACGTTTCTCGTAGGCAGTGAGACCGAGTTGGATGGTACCATCGACCACTTCGGTGAATGCACTCACAGGCAGGTCATCGCCTTTCTGCCGATTGATGGGCAGCAACATATTGCGAACCACGTCGGGAAGAGCACTCTGGTCGGACTGCGTATCATCGGGTAGCGTAGCCCACTCGGAGGGGACAGCCACCTCGCGCACTCCTGCGGCACCTGCATCGATGGCAGCAGCATTGCGGGCTATCACTTCCTCTCCCTTGGCGAAATAAGCCTTGCGCATGGCATCCTTCATGGTTCCCGTCACCAGTTCGACATCGAGCAACTGGGAAACGGCAAAAAAGGCAGCCATCAGCACGGAATTGGTATGGCCACCCAGTCCCAAACGCATGGCTATGTCGGTGGCATCGACCACAAACAGGCGGATGCGACGCTGGGCCAAGGTCCGTTTCACATCAATGGGCAACCAGGCATCAAGTTCAGTATCGGTCTTGCTACAATTGAGCAGGAACTTGCCACCGGACTTCACCTCCGACACGATGTCGTACTGGCCGATGTAGCTCTGGTTGTGACATGCCACAAAGTCGGCAGTCTTCACATAATAGGAACTTTCTATGGGATGCTTGGCAAAACGAAGGTGCGACTTGGTGACGCCAAACGACTTCTTGGCATCGTATTCGAAATAGGCCTGGCTATATAGTCCGGCACATTCATTCACAATATGTACGGTGTGCTTGTTTGCACCTACCGTACCATCGCCGCCCAACCCCCAGAACTTGCAGTTGATGGTGTCGCCCTGACCATCGAAAGGCAGGGATGGCAACGACAGGTGGGTGACATCGTCGGTGATGCCTATGGTGAATCCATGTTTGGGATGTTCGGATGACAAGTTATCGAATACAGCCAGAATCTGTCCAGGGTCGGTATCTTTCGAAGACAAGCCATATCGGCCACCCACGATGGTGTAGTGACGGTCGGAACGGCAGACAGCCGTACAGAAATCCTCGAACAGTGGCTCACCGGCACTGCCAGGCTCCTTACAACGGTCGAGCACAGCCACCCGCTGCACCGTGTCGGGCATTACGCGGAAAAGATGTTCGGCACTGAAAGGACGATACAGATGCACTTGGATGAAACCGGTCTTCCGTCCTTGGGCATTCAGGTAATCCACAGCCTCCTTCACCGCACCTTTCACACTGCCCATGACAATGACAATGTCGGTGGCATCGGGGGCTCCATAATAGTTGAACAAGTGGTAATCGCGACCCGTGAGGCGATTGACCTCGGACAGATAGTCCTCGACAATGGCTGGCAGCGCGTCGTAATAGGTATTGGAGGCCTCGCGTGCCTGGAAGAACACGTCGGGATTCTGCACCGTGCTGCGCATGAGCGGATGCTCAGGATTGAGGGCATGGGCGCGGAAGGCAGCCAGCGCATCCTTGTCGAGCAATGTCCTCAGCTGCTGCGTGTCGATCATTTCCGCCGTATTGATTTCGTGCGAGGTGCGGAAACCATCGAAGAAGTGCATGAAAGGCGTGCGCCCTTTGATGGCAGCCAGATGGGCTACGCCCGCAAGGTCTATCACCTCCTGCACGCTCCCCGAAGAAAGCATGGCAAAGCCAGTGTTGCGACAACACATCACATCGGAATGGTCGCCGAAGATACTCATGGCATGTGTGCCCACCGTGCGTGCCGCTACATGGAGCACTACGGGAAGCCGTTCGCCGGCAATGCGATGCAACACCGGAATCATCAGCATCAAGCCCTGGCTCGACGTGAAACTTGTGGCTAAGGCACCCGTCTGCGCCGCGCCATGAACTGCGCCGATGGCACCAGCCTCCGACTGCATTTCGGTGAGTGTGACGGTTTGCCCGAACATGTTTTTCCGCCCTTGTGCCGACCAGGCATCGGTATACTCTGCCATAGGCGACGAGGGGGTGATGGGATAAATTGCGGCAATCTCCGTAAAATCGTAAGCGATATGTGCGGCAGCCTCATTGCCGTCCATTGTAACGAATTTCTTCATTTTCAAAAGTCAGTTTATTTTTTAAGTCCAAGTTTTTCTATCGCCTCTTCGCGCATCTTATATTTCAGGATTTTTCCGGCTGCATTCATAGGGAAAGCATCCACAAACTCAATGTATTTCGGCACTTTGTGGCGTGCCAGACTGGCGGTGATGAAATCGCGCATCTGCGGCTCGGCCATCTGTTCGCCCTCCTTCAGTATGATGCAAGCCATGGCCTCCTCGCCATATTTCACATCGGGCACACCGATGACCTGCACATCGCGAACCTTCGGACAGGTATAGATGAATTCCTCTATCTCCTTGGGGTAGATGTTCTCACCGCCTCGGATAATCATGTCCTTGAGGCGGCCTGTAATGCGGTATGTGCCATCGTCGTTACGGCAAGCCAAATCGCCCGAATGAAGCCAGCCGTCCTCATCGATGGTCTGGATGGTAGCCTCCGGCATCTTGTAGTAACCCTTCATGGTGTTGTAGCCCTTCGAACAGAACTCGCCATT
Source organism: Bacteroides sp. UBA1773 (assembly GCA_002315285.1). Classification (GTDB taxonomy): domain Bacteria; phylum Bacteroidota; class Bacteroidia; order Bacteroidales; family Bacteroidaceae; genus DCGR01. The sequence continues at coordinate 6,413 of DCGR01000100.1, forward strand.
CACACCAGCAGGCACCTCCTGGCCGGTTTCAGGATCGATGACCTTGCACAACACATGCGGGAACGCATAGCCCACCGTGTCGCAACGCAAGTCGAGATTGTCGGTCCATGCCGACATGGTGCTTCCAGGCGCCGACTCTGTCTGTCCATACACACTCACGATGCCTGTCATGTGCATCTCATCCTCACGGGCAGCACGACGCATCAGATCGGGCGGGCAACCAGAGCCGGCCATGATGCCGGTGCGCATATGCGAGAAGTCGGTGGTGCGGTAGTCGGGATGATTGAACATGGCAATGAACATGGTAGGCACGCCATTGAAACAAGTGATCCGTTCCTGGTTGATGCACGCCAACGACGACTTGGCCGAGAAATAAGGCATGGGGCAAATGGTGGCACCATGGGTCAGGGAAGAGGTCATAGAGAGAACCATGCCAAAACAATGGAACATGGGCACCTGTATCATCATACGGTCGGCCGTGGAAAGTCCCATGCGATCGCCAATACTCTTGCCATTGTTCACCACATTATAATGCGTCAGCATCACTCCCTTTGGGAAACCGGTAGTACCCGAGGTGTATTGCATGTTGCACACATCATCGGGATGCACCTCAGCGGCCATGTCGGTCACCACGTGCAAGGGCACACGGTCTTTCCGCCGCATGGCTTCCTCGAAAGTGAGACAACCATCTTGGCGATAGCCCACAGTGATAACATTACGCAAGAAAGGAAGACGCTTGCAGTGCAAGGGCTCACCTGGTGTACTGTCCTTGATTTCCGGACAAAGTTCGTTGATGATGCCCCGATAATCGGAATCGAGGCTCTTCTCTATCATGACCAGTGTATGGGTATCGGACTGCTGCAAAAGGTATTCGGCCTCGTGCGACTTGTAGGCAGTGTTGACCGTAACCAGCACGGCACCAATCTTCACCGTAGCCCAGAAAGTGATGTACCAGGCAGGCACATTGGTGGCCCACACCGACACCTTGCTGCCGGGACGTACACCCAACAACACAAGAGCACGGGAGAAGTCGTTGACATCGTCGCGAAACTCGCTATAGGTGCGGGTATAATCCAAAGTGGTGTATTTGAAACAATATTGGTCGGGAAACTCGTCGGCCATGCGGTCGAGCACCTGCGAGAATGTCAGGTCTATCAGTTCATCCTTTTTCCACACATAGAAACCACTGCCATCGTGGTTGGGATATAACTTCACCTTCAAGTCGCGGCTGCGCTCAAAACGTTCCATGAAATTCACGAAATGGGGCATGATGACATCCATGTCGGTCAGGTCGTCCATCCACTCGGGTTTCCACTCCATGGAAATGAATCCGTCGAAATCGATCGAGCGCAAGGCATTCATCACCTCCTGCACAGGGAAGTTTCCTTCACCAATAAGATTGTAGGTGTGGGCATCATCGCTATCGCGCAGATGGACATGCTTCACGTAAGCACCCAAATTCTTGATGGACTGTGCGGGCGACTCTCCATGGTCGCGATACGGATGATGCACATCCCACAACACGGCCAGTTGGTCGCAGGCAAAGAAATTGAGCAAGTCGCGCAACAATGCCGTATCGGCATACAAGCCACTGGTCTTCACCAATACCGTCACATTGCAGGATTCCGCTTCGGGAATCAGCACCGAAAGGTTGTGTCGCACCACATCCGGCCGATTGTCTTTTGCCCACACACATACGTAGGGGCAGTGCATTTCGGCAGCCAAACGAATCAGCCGACGGACATCCTCCAGCATGTTGCCATCCGACACCGAAACGTCGGATGACGAGTCGAAACAGGGAATAGTCAGATTCTTCTGGCAAAGCTCACGAAAAGACTTCACCAACGAATATTTGTGGAACGGGCCACCACTCTCCACCAAGCCACCCTGGGTCAGCACATTATATACTTCAATGCCAGCGAAATGCATTTCACAGGCCTTCTCCACAAAATCATCCCAGCCGCAACTATTCCAGCCGCGTGTAGAAAACGAAAATTTCATGCTTCTTCCTCTTCGTAAACTATTTTATTGATTGCATTCAGATAAGCCTTGATGCTGGCCTCCACAATATCAGTGGAGATGCCACGCCCAGAGAAAAGCTTGCCTTCATGACGGAGGCGCACCACTGCGCCACCCATAGCTTCACGCCCTTCGGTGACGGACTGAATCTGGAAATCATCGAGTTCATAGCGAGAACCCACCAACTGCTCGATGGCATGGAAAGCGGCATCCACTGGGCCATCACCTATACAGACACCCTCCAGAATAGCATCTTCCTTCTTCAGACACAAATGGCAGGTGGCCTTGATAACATTTCCCGCATTGATGAGATAATTGTCAAGACGGTAGGTCGCAGGAGCCTGAAAGGCTGCAGTGGCAACGATGGCATCCAGTTCCTTGGCACCTATCACCTCATTCTTCGAGGCATGGTTCACGAAAGCCTCATATACTTTCTGACTATCGGCCTCGCTAAGCTCATAGCCCAATTTCTGCACCATGTTGAGCACCGACTCCTTATCATCATGTGCTGACAACTGCCATTCTCCACTCTCTGACATATACTCATCGGCTAGAACCGACTTCTTTTTGCGATTGGTCTCGCAAAGCAACTTGATCCTTTCGGACACCCGATTCAGTTCTATTGTCTTCACATCGGAATAAGCCCTGCAATCGTCTGCCTTGATGCTCAACACCTTGGCAAAGCGTTTCAGCGATGCGGTAAAGTTTCCACACGAAGTGGTCTTGATTTCATCGGCACCTGCACGAACAGCAGCCAACGCACAAGAATCAGCCATGAAAATCTCATTGGAGCACCACACACCCAATCGCACCTGTGGGGGCAACTCCTGACGCATACGCTTCACCAAGTCGAACATCTCATAGTCGAACAAGGTGCCTGCCGTATCGTGCATGGTCACAAGTGAGGCTCCGTTGCCTACTGCCGCTTTCACCACATCCGACAACACAGTCTGCTCACTCCGTCCGAAATCTTCGGCTATGAACTCCACATCGCTGCACAAGTCGTGACATTGTGCCACCAAATCGGCCACCAGCTGCACAATGGCCGCAGGCTTCTTGTGACACACATATTCCATCTGCACCGTACTCACAGGCACACACACCTGCAAGCGAGCGTGGGCTGCACCTTGCAAAGACTTCCAAGTCAGCACAATGCTTTCCGGATTGAAAATGTCGATAGGAATCGCCAAAACGCTGTCCTTGATGGCCGATGCGAGAGATTTGACCAACAAACTGTCGCGTTTCACACTCACCACAGGACTTGTTTCGATGACCGAAACCCCCAATTTATCCAACAATTTCGACAATTCTATTTTCTGACGAAACGACAATGCATTCTCAGGATTTCCATCCATGAGTTTCATCGTGATGTCACTGACGTAAATTTTTCTATTCATAAACTTATTACTACCCAAAGAGAACATACAGGACGTTTTGCCGTTCTTGCATAAATTCTCACTTTTCAATCATCTTGTTTTAATAAATAAGCAAATCGGGCGCAAAATTAATAATTTATTCTAATACGACAAAATAAAATTAAAAAATGAAAGATATAACTTCCATCACAAAACCAATGATAAGAAGTACCGGAATCCTCATTTCACCTTTTCGAAATAAAGCATCCGTTGCAAAGGCACCACTATCGTATATGACTTCCCTCCAAGGTAAAACTTCCCTTCGTCATCACGCCATCGACCCTTGGGCAACTTCACCACACGTGCGGCACCATCGTCGGTGGCTGGTGCCATCAGGTACTTGTCGCCCAACATATACTGGTCCATGCATTCTTCAAAACCCTGGTTAGGATAAGCATACTCCATGGCCCTGACAATAGGCTCACCACTTTGTGCCGCATACTTGGCCTGTTCCAAGACATACGATCCCAGCCGGCTATGCAACAAGGCCGACGTACGGCAAATATCCATGTGTTCCTTACCAAGTACACGCCATGGAGCCACAGAGAATTGCATCATCGGCATCAACGAATGAATCTGACACGAACGAACCACAAGCGCTCCATCAAAGCCCTCCTCAGCCGTACGTTTGAAAGAGCTGTCGGATCCGCCACCAATCATGTCAGGACAGGTGAAGAGATGTCCCATCAGTCCAGCCGCAATCATATTGGGGACCAGCCGCTTCACTTCTTTCCAAGCATAGCCCTTATCGCCCAATCGCTGTACAACAGGTTGGGCACCCATCTTCCACGATGCGCGCAACTCATTGAAGGGGAAACGCGAGGCAAACTTGGACCACAATTCCGTTTGGCGAGGACCGTACGACTTTCCATCGAAGGCTGTTGCCATCTGTTCGTCATAGTATTGCGGATCTCCTCCATCGAATTTGAACCCATCAATGCCGTATTCCTGCTGCACTTTTTGGAGTGTGGCATACAAATAATCGTTGGTGGCAGGATTGCTCATGTCGAACACAGCACTATATCCGTTCCACCATTTCACGATGATGGGTTCATCAGAGCCCTTTCGCTTCAGGAGATAGCCTTTCTCACGACACAGTTTGAACTCCTGAGAGTCGGCCGTGACAAACGGTGAAATCCAAAGCATTATCCTGAATCCCATCCGATGCAGTTCCTCCGTCATGCCTTTAGGGTCGGGGAACTTATCGGCACGAAAGTCAAAATTGCCATAACTCTGTTGCCAGTTGTCATCGACCATCAAGATACCTGGAGGCAATCCGCTATCGATGATTCCATACGCATATTTCAGCACATCGGCCTGGTTCTGATTGCGCAACAGCTCTATCCACGTGTTGTACTGTGGTTGGCTAAAGAACAATTCCTCGGGTATTTTGCCTGAAGCAGGGAAATGAGCAGCCGAAGCAGACAGATAAGCCTCACGCAGTCCACCACCTGTTTCCACATATTCCACTTTCCCTTTGGTCTGCAAGCTAATCACTCCACCAGCTATTTGGATGGCAAACACATCGTCGCACCATACATATCGCCCACGGTTCGACACCAGCAATGGCGTGGTCTGGTTGTTGAAATTGTCATGCCACAAATCAGCCCATAGTTGCGTTCGTTCGTCGAATGGCATCTTGTCACCCCAATCGGTGACGCATCCCCACCATTTCTCGCCTTCCAACATCCTCACTTCTGTTTGTGCCTTTGCACACAACACAAGACATGCGGCCAATACCGTCGTCAAAATTTTCCCTGATACTTTCATGAACAATTCCATTTTACTTAAACGGGTGCAAAAATACAAAATGTCGCTCAAAAAGCAATACAGTTACGCCAAATCCATCACCCTCACATCAAAACATCTCCATGCAAGCAAACCCATGACATCTAAATTGACCCCAAGCGGACATTCCTCCCCTCCAGAAAAAACCATGCTGATTTTATCCACAAATTTGGCGTTTATCAATAAATATCGTAGCTTTGCGGCACGAATGTACATCAGACATGACACACATGCACAACATAGCAATTTTTGTTTCCGGCAACGGCACCAACTGTGAGAACATCATCCGATACTTCCAACAGTCCTCAACCATTCGCGTGACTCTTGTCATCAGCAACAAGCCCGATGCATACGCACTGGTCAGAGCCACCAAGCTGCAAACTCCTTGTCTAATAGCCTCGAAAGCCGAGATCAACGATGCTGATGCGTTTCTGCCCAAGCTACGCCAATACGACATCGATTTCATTGTGCTGGCCGGATTCCTGCTTATGATACCACCTTACCTGACTGATGCGTTTGCAAACCGTATCATCAACATACATCCGTCACTTATGCCAAAATATTGCGGCAAGGGAATGTATGGGCACCATGTTCATGAAGCGGTAAAAGCCGCAGGCGAAACCGAGACTGGCATCACGATTCATTACGTAAACAACGTGTGCGACGGTGGCGAGATAATCCAGCAGTTCAAGACACCCATACTGGCCAACGACAGCGTGGAGGACATCGAACACAACATCCACGAGTTGGAACAAACGCATTTTCCACAAGTCATAGAGCAGGTAATCCTCCATGGCAAAAGGTGAGAAGCCTAACACAATTAGCAATCCAAATATCTGGAACAAATGAAAAAAACCATTTTTATCCTTGTAGCGTGTGTATGTGGCGCAAGTGCCCATGCCCAGCAGTATGTAATCAATGGGACCAAGAGTGAGAAGACCAAGGCCATGGAACCTACCATGACCGAGCTTTATTTCCCCAAAGTAGAAAAAATAACCCCGGGTGACCAAGCTACGGCATCAGCCCCCTCCGATGCCATTGTGTTGTTCGATGGCAAAGACCTCTCGAAATGGATCAACACCAATGGGAAAGAAGCCCTTTGGAAAATCAACGGCGATGGCACGATGACCGTCAACAAGGACACGAAAAATGGTGGCGGCAGTATCCAGACCAAGGAATCGTTCCACGACTACCAGCTTCACCTCGAATGGTGCGCCCCTGCCAACATCACCGGAGCCGGACAATCTCGCGGCAACAGTGGTGTATATATGCAGGGCATGTACGAAATCCAGATTCTCGACAACTACGAGAACGAGACCTACGTGAACGGCCAGGCTGGCTCGCTCTACAAACAGTCGGCTCCACTTGTAAACCCCTGCCGCAAGCCAGGCGAATGGAACGTATATGACATCATCTACAAGGCCCCTACCTTCAACGACAACGGCACATACCGCACCTTCCCGCTGGTTACGGTCATATTCAACGGGGTGATTGTACAGAACAACACACAACTCATTGGCACGACCGAATACATCGGACTGCCCACAGTGAAGCCTCATGGCGACGGTCCCATCCTTTTGCAATGCCACGGAGACCCAAGCGAACCTATCAGTTTCCGCAACATCTGGATCAGGAAATTATAAAATCCACAACATCGGGGCAGACTTAGTCTTCCCCGATGTTTTTCGACCCCCCAAAAAGGCACTTCAGCCATACACCTAAAGCACGGAGCCATGACTACAAACATTCGGGATGTTCTGAAATACATACATGAATACAACACGAGGAATCACATCGACAACCTGAGAAACGACCTGATGAATGTGTTGAAACTCATCGATACGGCCTGCCGTGTCATTTACAATCAGAAGTTGTTTTCAAAGGACATACCCGCTCTCACCTATGCCACATTGACCTCGCTGATACCCGTGATGGCCGTAATGTTCGCCTGCGCACGAGGCTTTGGCCTCGATGCGGCATTCACCCAATGGCTGACATCCATTTTCCAGAACCAACCACTCATCGCCGAGAAAATCATCGGTTTCGTGCAAAACTACCTCGACAACACAAGCAATCAGACCATCATCATTGTCGGCTTTGGCGCCATGTGTTATACCCTGTATTCTCTCATGACAAAAATCGAGCACTCCTTCAACGGTATCTGGAAAGTGCAGGAAAACCGTACTACATGGAAAGTCATTTGCGACTACACTGCCATTTTCGTGTTTTTCTGGGTAATGATTCTCCTGTCGTCCAGTCTGAACGTCATGACGGTATATATTCGTGACAGTGTGCATAACATCGAGATGATGGGCGACATCGCCCCATTGCTGCTAAACGGCATCGCTGTCATACCACTCATGCTCTTCTTCATTGTAATCTACTGGTTCGTCCCCAACACATACGTCCAGTTCCGAAAAGTTCTCATTCCAAGTATTCTAGCCTCCATTGCCATCAACGGACTACAATACCTATACCTCTACGTACAGATTTACCTGTCGAGCTACAACATCATATACGGATCGCTTGCCGTACTACCCCTGTTCATATTGTGGCTTCAACTGTCATGGACCATCTGCATCACAGGAGTTGTGATGTGCTATTCATCGCAAAATCGTCATCATTACGATTGTGGAATAGAATTCAAGTCGTTAAGCCATGAAGAGCAACTGAAGACAAGTGCCATCGTCTTGGGATTGATTTGTCAAAGATTCAAAAATGGAGAAGGTGCTTACACTCCATACGAGTTGCAAGAGGAAACGCAATACCCCCAGCAAATCGTCAACAGCATATTGGCAAAGCTCAAGACAGCTGGCCTCATCTATGAGAGGAACCCAAGGAGAACCGGTCTGCAAGAAGAAGTGAACAGTTTTGCACCGGCACGTGACACGGATGAAATAACATTCGGCTACATGATTGCAAAACTCGAATCCGAACCCCATTCCACACAAATCGAGATAACCGATGACATGGGCAATCACCCAGAATGGACAAAAATACTCGAATTGCGAAAGCTCTATATCGCAGAAGGACAGAAAATACACTTGAGTGCAATCAGGGAAGCCAACCCAAACGAAAGCCATAGACATGACTGAGTCCACTACGGTCAAGTGAAAGAACCAATATCTGTCAACCAATCATTGACAAACCGAAAAAAATCACGAGAAAAATCGGGAAATCATGCTGTAAAGCGAATATTTTTTGTTAAATTCGCGCCGAAAACTATAATATATAATGAAATGAATATATTTTCAAAGTTATTTGGCAAGAAACAACCCGATGCAGAGTCATATCGCATTGGCGGCATGGAGGATTTCATGCAGCTCATCCGCGTATATTACCAAGGCTCGATGGCTTCAAACATTGGTATTACAAATATCAATTTCCTGCCCGATTTAGCTATTTTCAAACGCACCTTGAAAGTCTCTACCCAAAACAACAAACTGGGTGTTGCCGAAAAGTCGCGTTGCAAGAAAATGCTAATCGACCTATATGGATTATCCGACTCGTTCTTTACCGAGATTGACAGTTCCGTAAAAAAAAATGTGAAAAACGTCAACGACGTCAAGAACTATTTATTCATGTTCCAAGGGTTCAGCCAAGACCTGATGATGCTCATCGGCAACTTGATGCAGTGGAAATTCAGAATGCCATCGATATTCAAGAATATGCTCCACTCAATGTGTGAAAAAGCCATCAACGACATCATGACAAAAACGGATTGGAAAGACAATGGTGTACGCAAGACGTGTGCCACCATCCATCAGTATCAGCACAAGTTGGGCTATTCACAAAACTGGATGGTGGAATACGTTTACAACATTGTCCTGTTGGCAAAAAAGGAACCCAAGCCACAGGAATAGAGCACACCGACAATGGCCAGCGATTACACTATCACACTTGAAACGTTTGAGGCAAGACTGAGGCATTTCATGTTCATGTTCGACAACATGAACAAGGAAAATGCCGAGCTAAGAGCACAGCTTGCCCTAAAAGACGAGAAGTTGCTCCAACTGCAGTCACAATTGGAGCAACAGAAGACGCAATACACCGACCTCATGTCGGCGCGAATGCTTGCGCTCTATGATAGCGACATCGAACTGACCAAGAAAAGAATCAATGGGTTAATTCACGAAGTAGATAAATGTATTGCGATGCTTAACGGCTAAGGCAACGAGCGGCTCCGAACGATATGGACGAAGTAATGATGAAAATACATCTGTTGGTGGATGGAGAAAAATATCCAATGACCATCAAACGCACAGATGAGCAAATCTTTCGTGACGCGGCAAAAGAATGCAATGCCTGCCTTAATAGGTATCGCGACAAGTTCCCCGTGCTTCCCAAAGAAAAGCTATGGGCCATGGCTGCCATGGACCTAGCCCACCGAATGCAAGCAGCCAACAAACGTACGGACGCAGGACCATTGGTAGAGAAAATGGAAAAATGGACCAAAGAAATTGAAAGTTACATCACACCAGAAGAAACAAAAGATTAGAAACAAATACACATTAATTAATCATCAAAAACAATCAGAAGAAAAATGACTATAAATATTATTATCGGAATCGTGTGCCTCATTGCAGGAGGAGGCATCGCATACGTTGTATTCAGATACGTGCTGAAGAACAAATACAACGCAATGATGAAAGAAGCGGAAGTTGAAGCCGAAGTGTTGAAAAAGAACAAGCTGTTGGAGGTGAAAGAAAAATTCCTCAACAAGAAAGCCGACCTGGAACGCGAAGTGGCCCAACGCAACCAAAAATTCCAACAGGCAGAAAACAAGTTGAAGCAACGCGAAATCATGCTGACCCAAAAACAAGAGGAGCTGCAGCACAAACGGGCTGAAGCAGAATCCATCAAAGAAAACTTGGAAGCACAACTCGCAGTAATCGACAAGAAAAAAGAGGAGCTCAACAAACTGCAAAGTCAGGAGCGCGAAAAACTCGAAAACATATCTGGCCTAAGTGCGGAAGAGGCCAAGGACAGACTCATCGAATCGTTGAAGGATGAAGCCAAGACTCAAGCACAAAGCTATATCAACGACATCGTCGATGATGCCAAGCTCACCGCCACTAAGGAAGCAAAACGTATCATCATCCAAAGCATACAACGCGTAGCCACAGAAACGGCCATCGAAAATTCCGTCACCGTTTTCCATATCGACTCTGACGAAGTAAAAGGACGCATCATCGGACGGGAAGGCCGGAATATCCGTGCATTGGAAGCTGCAGCCGGAGTGGAAATCGTAGTTGATGACACTCCGGAAGCCATTGTCATTAGTGCCTTCGACCCCGTTCGCCGCGAGATAGCACGCCTGGCACTGCACCAGCTTGTGACCGATGGGCGCATCCATCCCGCACGTATCGAAGAAGTCGTTGCGAAAGTACAAAAACAAGTGGAAGACGAGATTATTGAAACAGGTAAGCGCACTGCCATCGATCTAGGCATCCATGGTTTGCATCCTGAACTGATCCGTATCATCGGCAAAATGAAATATCGTTCGTCCTATGGACAAAACTTGCTGCAACATGCCCGTGAAACGGCAAACCTTTGTGCTGTGATGGCTTCCGAGCTTGGTCTGAACCCCAAGAGAGCACGTCGGGCCGGATTGCTCCACGACATTGGCAAGGTGCCCGATGAAGATCCGGAAACACCACACGCATTGTATGGCATGAAACTTGCCGAGCAATACAAGGAAAAGCCAGATATCTGCAATGCTATCGGTGCGCACCACGATGAAGTGGAAATGACCAGTCTGCTATCACCTATCGTACAGGTGTGCGATGCCATCAGTGGCGCTCGTCCTGGTGCACGTAGGGAAATAGTGGAGGCCTACATCAAGCGCCTGAATGATCTTGAACAATTGGCAGCCTCCTATCCAGGTGTGACCAAGACATACGCCATCCAGGCTGGCCGCGAATTACGCGTCATTGTTGGAGCAGACAAGATTGACGATTTGCAAACCGAGAGCCTCAGCAACGAGATAGCCAAGAAAATACAAGACGAGATGACCTATCCGGGACAGGTAAAAATTACAGTCATCCGCGAAACGCGTGCTGTCAGCTTCGCCAAGTAAACAGCTCTATGCACTCAAGGGAAGAAAAACTTGAAGCCTTTGGACGTTTTCTCGACATTCTGGACGAATTACGGGTAAAATGTCCATGGGACAAGAAGCAGACCAACGAAAGCCTCCGTCCCAACACCATCGAAGAAACCTACGAGTTGTGCGAAGCCATCATGAACCACGACAAGCATAATATCTGTAAGGAACTCGGCGATGTGCTGTTGCATGTGTTGTTCTATGCCAAGATAGGCAGTGAGACCGGTGACTTCGACATCAAGGATGTATGCGACAAAGAATGCGACAAACTCATCTTCCGCCATCCACACGTATTTGGTGAGCAAAAGGCCAACGATGTAGCAGAAGTGCTGCAAAATTGGGAACAACTCAAGATGAAGGAAAAGGATGGCAACAAAAGCGTTCTCAGTGGTGTTCCCACAGCCTTGCCTGCGCTCATCAAAGCCTACCGCATACAAGACAAAGCTCGGAATGTGGGTTTCGACTGGGAAGAGCGTAGCCAAGTGTGGGGAAAGGTGAAAGAAGAGATTGCCGAATTTGAGCAAGAATTGGACCATCTGAACGAAGAACAAGCCACCAATGAGTTTGGCGATGTATTGTTCAGCCTTATCAATGCAGCCCGTCTCTATCACATCAATCCGGAAAACGCGCTCGAACGGACTAATCAAAAATTCATCCGACGATTCAACTACTTGGAAAGCCAGACTTTTAGACAAGGGAAGAACCTGAAAGAACTCACCTTGGCAGAAATGGACAAGCTCTGGAACGAAGCCAAACAAAGCGAAAAGACACCTTTGGCATAAGACAGGAATAATCCGATATTTTGTGTGATAGCGAACAATAAAGAGCGGTGATTTCTCACCGCTCTTTATTGTTTTCGACCATTCTCACGCTGATGAGTTGAAATCGGGCCCGCCGGTCCATGTAAAATCCTCAATAGGTCCCGATGAAATTGAACCTCTGCACGCTGCAAGCGAAACAGTTTTTGTGCCGAAATGATGTTCTTGAACCTCGCATAGTATTCCTTCTCCAATTCGGCAGTCTTTATATGGCATTCCACGGTATTATCCACCCACTCGGCATATTCCTTTTCAGTATGCTCCACACCCTTTTCCTTTGGGAATTTCTTCCATACCTCACGATTCAACGCCTCACGTTTGTCTTGCAGCTCAAAGAATACAGGGAAAAAGGCTTCCGCCTCATCATCGGTCAGCTTCATACGCATTGAGAGATATTCCTGCTGTTTTTGTCGGAATTCCTCTCTCGAAAGACGTGGAGACTCATCACGTGGTGGCCTGCCTCTAAATTGTTGTTGTGCCAACAACAAGGAGCACGACAACAAGAAAACGAATAATGTCAAACCTCGTTTCATATCAAAATTGTGAAGCATCCGTCAAATATTCATAAAGTGCATAACCATCAAGCAACGAATTGTCGATTACAATCTCGACTTCTTCGTCAGAAAGATTCAATGCTTGTTCTTGCGTGATATTCAATGAAGCGACCTTGGCTTTCCCTTGAGACAATGACTGAATCAAAAACACGACACCAATCAAAACAGCAGCGACCGAAGCCCAGGGTGTCACGCGCTTCCACAATGGAACAGTTGTAACAACCGGAGCATCCACAACAGGCAAAGAATCCATCAACCTCACGGTGAAGTCCTCAAAATAGTGTTCAGGCACACGATACGGATTCTCGCGCCCAACCCTCTTTAGTAATTCTTCTTTAGCCATAACATTTTGTTTTTCCTACTATTTAGACATTAAACAATTCAAAAGGTTTATTCTACTGAATCCAAATAAACCTGGATTTTTTTCACGGCATGATGATATGATGCTTTCAGAGCACCAACAGTGGTTCCGAGCAAAAATGAGATATCCTCATATTTCATATCATCAAAATACCTTAAATTGAAAACCTGACGTTGCTTTGGAGGAAGCGTTTGCAAAGCTCTCTGGAAATGGCGTTGCAATTCGTTCCCATCAAAGTAAATATCACTTTCCAACGTATTCAAAAGGTTACTATCTACTTCGTCTATGCTAATCTGCTGATGCTGTTGCTGGCGAGTCAGAAAAGTAAGCGTTTCGTTCATTGCAATCCGATACAACCACGTACTCAGTTTTGATTCGGCACGGAATTTATCAACACTTGTCCAAGCCTTGATAAATGTCATCTGCAAAATGTCATCTGCATCATCATGATTGAACACCATTCTGCGGATCTGCCAATACACAGTTTCACGATAAGCGCAAACCATCTCTTCAAAAGCCCTCCTACGCTCCTCTGGCTTAGAAAGCCTGACTATTATCTGCGACTCATCGATTATCTTCATACGATTTCAATTCTCATATTTTCATGGGCCAGTTCCGCAGCCGGAAACAGTTCTTGAGCCTCACGAAGTATCTGCTTTTCATTCTCATAACGCGAGGAGAAATGGCCCAACACAAGCCGTTTCGCACAAGCATCCTTCGCCACCTGGGCAGCTTGTCTGGCTGTGGAGTGAAATGTCTGTTTGGCACGAAGCAGCTCCGACTCCGAAAACGTCGCTTCATGGTACAGCAGCGACACATCCTTTACGCATTCCGACAAACGTGGCAAATAACAAGTGTCCGAACAATACGCATAGCTTCGCACTGCATCCGACAATCCTTGCTCTTGCATGGATCGTGTAGGCTTTTCGCGGAAAAGAAAGCCACACGTTGGAATACGATGGCACAATGGAATAGTGCTTACCGTCACCGATCTATCGTCATATACCACTTCCCTATCGCATGGATTAAACGGCAAGAAAACCACCTCATATCCTATATCGTCACAAAAGAAATCAAGGTGGGAGCGTAACAGTTCAGGCAAACGTTCTTGACAATGGATAAACAAAGGGCCATTGCGATGCAACATTCCAAAAGTTGAAATCATGCCTATCAGTCCAAAACAATGATCGCCATGCAAATGGGAAATGAACACATGGTTGATACGGGTGAAAGGGAGGCGGGAACGACGCAACTGCAACTGGGTACCTTCACCGCAGTCTATCATGAACAGTTTATTCCTGACATTCACAACCTGCGAGGATGGATTATGACGCATTGTGGGCAGAGCCGAGCCACAGCCAAGGATATGTACCTCTAATTTTTCCATTACGCGTTTTTAGACACAAAAGAGGAGACTTGGTTTAAGCCTCCTCTTTAATTTTAAGAATTTTATTTATTCACCTTTCTCCATTTTAGCCTTCAAAGCCACCAATGCATCGATATCGCCCAAAGTAGTGGCAGCAGCCTGATTCTGGATAGCTGGAGCCTCTTCCTTGCGGGCTGCAGAAGCAGCACGCTTTTCCTTGGCAGCAGCCTTCTTTTCCGCACGTTCTTCTGCCTTCTGGACATCTTCAAAGATGCGGCTGTGCGAAAGGATGATACGCTTGCTTTCCTTGTTGAATTCAATTACCTTGAATGACAACTTCTCATCAAGCTGAGCCTGCTTCCCATCTTCCTTTACAAGATGCTTCGGAGTTGCAAAACCTTCTACGCCGTACGGCAAAGAAATAACAGCACCCTTGTCGAACACTTCAATGACGGTACCATCGTGAACAGAGCCCACAGTAAATACGGTTTCAAACACGTCCCAAGGATTCTCTTCGAGCTGCTTGTGACCCAAGCTCAAACGACGGTTTTCCTTATCTATTTCAAGAACCTGAACTTCTATTTCAGCACCAATCTGTGTAAACTCTGAAGGATGTTTGATCTTCTTTGTCCAACTGAGATCGCTGATGTGAATCAAGCCATCCACGCCTTCTTCTATTTCCACGAATACACCGAAATTAGTGAAGTTACGAACCTTTGCTGTATGCTTTGTTCCAACACCATACTTTTCTTCGATGTTTTCCCAAGGATCAGATTGCAGTTGCTTGATACCAAGCGACATCTTACGCTCTTCACGATCCAAAGTCAAGATAACGGCCTCAACTTCATCGCCTACCTTCATGAAGTCCTGTGCAGAACGCAAATGCTGGCTCCACGACATCTCGCTGACATGAATCAAGCCTTCTACGCCCGGAGCAATTTCGATGAATGCGCCATAGTCGGCCATAACGACAACCTTACCCTTCACCTTGTCACCAACTTTTAGGTCAGCGTCCAATGCATCCCATGGATGAGGAGTAAGCTGCTTCAGACCCAGAGCGATACGCTTCTTGTCATCGTCAAAGTCAAGGATTACGACATTGATTTTCTGATCCAGTTCAACAACCTCCTTCGGATCGCTTACGCGGCCCCAAGAAAGGTCTGTGATATGGATAAGTCCATCAACACCACCCAGATCGATGAATACGCCATAAGATGTGATATTCTTGACTGTACCCTCAAGTACCTGTCCCTTTTCGAGTTTAGAGATGATTTCCTTCTTTTGTGCTTCCAATTCTGCTTCGATGAGTGCCTTGTGGCTAACGACAACATTACGGAACTCCTGATTGATCTTGACAACCTTGAACTCCATGGTCTTACCTACAAACACATCATAGTCACGGATAGGCTTCACGTCAATTTGGCTGCCAGGCAAGAATGCCTCGATGCCAAACACATCGACAATCATACCACCCTTCGTGCGGCATTTTACAAAGCCCTTAACGATTTCTTCTTTTTCCAAAGCCTCGTTCACGCGATCCCAACTGCGTGTTGCACGAGCCTTCTTGTGCGAAAGGATCAGCTGACCTTTCTTGTCCTCCTGATTGTCGATATATACTTCTACAACATCACCAATCTTCAATTCAGGGTTATAGCGGAATTCACTTAGTGGAATGATGCCATCCGACTTGAAGCCGATGTTGACCACTACTTCACGCTTGTTCATGGCGATGACGGTTCCGTCAACCACCTCACGATCCTGAACCTTGTTCAAGGTCTCGTCATAAGTTTTCTCCAATGTTTCCTTGCTTACCTCGGAAACACCACCGTTCTCGAATTCCTCCCAATTGAAGTCTTCCAACGGCTGAACATTTTTTAAATTTTCCATAATTGATAAAAACACTTTAAATTAATTACGTTAGACTTTATATTGCTATAATCTCTAATTCGCGCGCAAAATTACATAATTATTGTTGATTTCCAGCAGTTCCACAAAAAAAACAATGTTTTTTGGCTTTTTAGGACAAAACATTGAACTAATTTTCTTTAATTTGCAAAAAAGAGACAAAACCATGACGAATATCTGGCATAGAGTTGTTGACTTATACATAGATGGCTTTCGTAACATGACCATAGGGCGTACCCTCTGGCTCATCATCCTCATCAAGCTTTTCATCATCTTTGTGATTCTTCGTGTCTTCTTCTTCCCCGACTACCTGAGAGGAAAAACCGAGCAGGAAAAACAAGAGTTTGTAGCACTCCAACTCACAGAAAGGCCATAAGACAAACAGAAAACAATAAATATGATTTCTAACACCTTAAATTCCTTTATCAAAAATGAACATTGAATTAATTGATTGGTCAAGAGCGCAATTTGCACTCACTGCCATGTATCATTGGTTATTTGTACCGCTCACACTTGGGCTTGGCATCATCATGAGCATTATGGAAACCATCTACCACCACAACAGCGATGCCTTTTGGAAATCCACCACCCAATTTTGGCAAAAGATTTTTGGCATCAATTTTGCTATCGGTGTAGCCACTGGCATTATCCTCGAATTCGAGTTCGGCACCAACTGGAGCAACTATTCCTGGTTTGTAGGCGACATTTTCGGAGCGCCACTTGCCATCGAAGGCATTCTCGCCTTCTTCATGGAAGCGACATTCGTGGCAGTGATGTTCTTCGGATGGGAAAAGGTGAGCAAGCGTTTTCACCTCACAGCCACATGGCTCACAGCCATTGGGGCGACCATCAGCGCCTGGTGGATTCTGGTTGCCAACAGTTGGATGCAGCACCCGACAGGCATGGAGTTCAATCCCGACACCGTTCGTAACGAAATGATGGACTTTTTTGCCGTTGCCCTGCAACCCACCGCCATTGTCAAGTTCTTCCACTCCGTCATGAGTGGCTGGGTTGTGGGTGCCGCGGTTGTCACAGGCATCAGTTGCTGGTTCCTGCTCAAGCAACGTCACGCGCGCTTTGCCGTTTCCAGCATGAAGGTCGCAGCCATTTTCGGACTTTTCGCATCCCTGACCGTAGCATTTACAGGTGATGCCAGCGGTATTGAGGTAGCCAAACAACAACCTATGAAGTTGGCAGCGGCCGAAGGTCTCCGACAAGGAAGCGAAGGTGCGGCCTTTTCCATCGTCCCGGGAATAGAGATTCCCAAGATGTTGTCCATCCTTGCCACACACGACAGCAACGGCTATGTTCCTGGCATCAACGACTTGGTGGCCGAGGGGGGCAAAAGGATTGAGAATGGCCGGAAAGCAATTGCTGCCTTAGGCGACTATCGCGCTGCTAAGGCTGAAGGCAACGATGCTGCAGCTGTTGCCGCACGCAAGCAACTCGATGAGTATATGAGCGATTTCGGATATGGCTACCTACAACGACCCGAAGATCTTGTTCCACCCATCGGACTCACCTATTGGGCATTCCGCATCATGACGGGGTTCGGATGCTACCTCATCGCATTTTTCGCTGCTGTGCTCTTAGTACTCTATCACAAGAAACTGAAGTTACAGAAATGGATGTATGTCGTGGGGTTCATCACCATTCCCATATCCTACATAGCTGGGCAAGCCGGATGGATTGTGGCCGAAGTCGGACGTCAGCCTTGGGCCATCCAGGACCTGTTGCCAGTCAACGCAGCCATTTCGAGACTCAACCCTACCAATGTGAAAATCACATTTTCACTGTTCCTAATCTTCTTCACCATCCTATTGATAGCGGAAATACGCATTCTTTGCAAGGCAGTGAAAAATGGTCCGGAACTACCTGATTGACACCAAATTAGAAATGATGTTTTTAAAACCGATAACATTTACCCATTATGATATTTCTTCAGCATTACTGGTGGTTCCTCGTATCCTTGCTTGGTGCCTTATTAGTGTTTTTAATGTTTGTGCAAGGAGCCAATTCCGTCATCTTCCGTTTGGGAACCAATGAGAAGGATTACAAATTGATCATCAATTCCACAGGGCGCAAATGGGAGTTGACCTTCACCACCCTCGTCACCTTTGGTGGAGCTTTCTTTGCCTCCTTCCCCTTGTTCTATAGCACCAGTTTTGGTGGAGCCTACTGGCTTTGGATGATCATCCTGTTCACCTTCGTTCTGCAAGCTGTTTCTTACGAGTTCCAGTCGAAGTT
This sequence comes from Bacteroides sp. UBA1773, assembly GCA_002315285.1. Taxonomy (GTDB): domain Bacteria; phylum Bacteroidota; class Bacteroidia; order Bacteroidales; family Bacteroidaceae; genus DCGR01. Next base: position 24,989 of record DCGR01000100.1, read on the forward strand.
GGGCAACCTATTGGGACAGACCACCTACCGCCGTTTTTTGGTTGTCAACGGAGTCTTTGCGCCCATCCTGTTGGGAGGTGCTGTGGCCACGTTTTTCAATGGCAGCAACTTCATTGTGCAAAAAGCCAACATCACCGACCTAGGAGCACCTGTCATCAGTGCCTGGGCCAACGGCAGCAATGGGCTGGATGCCTTGCTCGACCCCTGGAACCTCATACTCGGCTTTGCCGTTTTGTTTCTCGCACGCATTCTTGGCATACTCTACCTCATGAACAATATTGCCGATGAGAACCTCCGCACGCGCGCATCTGCACAAGTCCTTGGCAACGCCGTACCCTTCCTCGTGCTCTTCCTTGCGTTTTTTATCCGCACATTACTCAAAGATGGCTTTGCCGTCAATCCTGACACGGGGTTCATCAGCGTCGAACCATTGAAATACTTCCACAACCTCACCGACATGTGGTATGTGGCACTCATCATCCTTATCGGCGTGGCAGGCGTACTCCATGGTATCGTCCGCACTATCATCAGCAAGACTTACATCCGTGGTATTTGGCCCGCAGGCATAGGAACCGTGCTGGTAGTACTCGGTCTGTTACTTTGTGCTGGTTGGAACAACACCGCCTACTACCCCTCCAACGCCGACTTGCAAAGTTCACTTACCATCTTCAACTCATGCAGCAGTGAGTTCACGCTCCGCACCATGGCCTACGTATCATTACTCATTCCCTTCGTATTGGCCTATATCGTCTATGCCTGGCGAAGCATCGACCGCAAGCCGCTCACAGCCGACGAATTGGACGAGAACAACCACACTTACTGAATTCACACGGCAAGTCCACTCTGGAGCTTGCCCTCATCACATTTTGGACAATGAAACAAATCCTCCTGCTGCTGGCTGTTGCCCTGACCGCCTGCCAACGCCCCATTCAAAAGCAACCTGTTGCCAACCCCGCCGATTACGTTTCCACTTTGGTGGGAACACAGTCGAGCCATTCCTTATCGGCAGGCAACCTTTATCCACTCACGGCCCTGCCTTGGGGCATGAATTTCTGGACGCCTGTCACTGGCAAGATGGGCAATGGCTGGACATACACCTACGATGCGCACCGCATTCGTGGTTTCAAGCAAACGCATCAGCCTTCTCCTTGGATCAACGACTACGGACAGTTTGCCATCATGCCTGTGCGCGATGCCTCGCAGGTAGATGAAGAGGCAAGGGCCAGCTTCTTTTCCCATCAGAGCGAGACGGCAAGACCCTATTACTATCAAGTATATCTTGCCGACCACGATGTAAACGTAGAGCTCACCCCCTCCGAACGATCAGCTGTCTTTCGTTTCACATATCCTGAAAGCACTACTTCTGGCATTGTGCTCGATGCCTTCGACCCCCATGCATCCATCAGCATCCTACCCGACCAGCAACGTATCATCGGCCTCACCACCAACAACTCAGGAGGCGTTCCCGACAACTACGCCAATTATTTCGTTCTCCAATTCAGCAAGCCCTTCAGCGGTTATGGCGTGCAAGGCGACAAGGCCGTTGTCCGTTTCGCCACTCACCGCGGCGAGCAGGTGGAAGTCCATGCCTCTTCCTCGTTCATCTCCGCCGAGCAAGCGCTCCTCAACCTGCAAGAGGTGTCAGGAAAGCCATTCGACTCCGTCTGCCAATCCGCCAAGGATCGTTGGAATGACGTACTCGGCCGCATTGAAGTAAGCACCGACAACACCGACCAACTCCGCACCTTCTATTCGTGCCTGTTCCGTGCCACGATGTTTCCACATAAGTTCTATGAGATAAACGCCCAAGGACAGAAAGTACATTACAGTCCTTACAATGGTAAAGTATGCGAAGGTCCGCTTTACACCGACAGCGGCTATTGGGATGTGTTCCGCGCACTCTTCCCGTTGCTCAATCTGGTCTATCCTTCCGTCAGTACCGAGATTCAGGAAGGTTTTGTGTGCACAGCCCAAGAGAATGAGTTCCTGCCCGAGTGGGCAAGTCCTGGCCACCGCAATTGCATGGTAGGCAACAACAGTGCCTCCATTGCCGCCGATGCCTATCTGAAAGGAATCAGTGGGAAAGATATTGAAAAAGTCTATGCAGCCATTGTCCACGGCACCGAGCATGTACACCCTACGGTTTCCTCATCAGGGCGGTTGGGGCACGAGTACTACAACACCCTGGGCTACATTCCTTACGATGTCGATGTCCGTGAGAATGTGGCACGCACGTTGGAATATTCCTACAACGACTGGTGCATCCTGCAGATGGCGAAGAAAATGAAACGCCCCGACGACGAAATCGGGAAATGGGCCGTGCGTGCCAAGAATTACCAAAACGTGTTCGACCACAGCACCAACCTCATGCGCGGGCGCAATGCCGATGGAACATTCCAGGAGCCTTTCAATCCCTACAAATGGGGCGACGCATTCACTGAAGGCAATGCCTGGCACTACACGTGGTCGGTATTCCACGATGTGCAAGGCTTGATTGGCCTTATGGGCGGCAAGGACACATTCACCCAGATGCTCGACTCCGTATTTGTCGTCCCGCCTATCTACGACGACAGCTATTACCACTTCCGCATCCACGAGATAACGGAAATGCAAGTTGCCAACATGGGCAACTACGCCCACGGCAACCAGCCAGCCCAACACATCATCTATCTCTACGACTATGCCGGGCAGCCTTGGAAATGCCAACAGTGGGTTCGCAAGGTCATGGACCAGCTTTATTCTGCCCATCCCGATGGCTATTGTGGCGATGAGGACAATGGCCAGACATCAGCCTGGTACATTTTCTCTTCCCTCGGTTTCTATCCCGTCTGTCCTGGCACCGACCAGTATGTCATCGGCTCACCCCTGTTCCGACATGCCACCATACATCTTGAAAATGGCAACGACATTCAGATTGATGCTCCACAGAACACGCCAGAAAACATCTATATACGACAAATAAGTTTGAATGGGAAAGACTACACCCGCAATTACTTCCAATACGGTGATTTGCAGCAAGGTGCCGACATACGATTCATTATGGACAACAAGCCCAACACCCGCCGTGCCACTGACGCCAGCGACCTTCCCTATTCCTTCTCTACCGAACCTGCCGCCCAATAGGCTGTCAATGTTTAGGCCGAGAATATCAGTGAGATAATCAGAGCAACCAGAAAACCCACACTGCCCACCCACGTCTCCATGAGCGTCCAGGTCCTCAGTGTGGTTTTTTCGTCCATCTCGAGCAATGACTTTACCAACCAGAATCCCGAGTCGTTGAAATGAGAGCAGACCGTCGCCCCTCCTGCCACCGATGCCGTGATGCAAGCCAACTGTATGGAGGGCAAATCCTTTACCTCGGGCATGGCAGCAATGATTCCCGCAGCCATGACCATGGCCACCGTAGCCGAACCAACCGACAAACGTACCAAAGCCGCCACAACAAATGCCACTATCACCACGGGCAACGACGAGGCACTCACAGCCTCTCCTATAGCATTTCCCAAGCCTGAGTTTTGTAAGATGTAGCGCAGCACTCCTCCGCAAGCAGTCACCAGCAGGATAAGCCCCACAGGCGAAAGCGAACGGGTCATCAGCTTCTCCAGTTCGGCATTACTGTAGCCATATCGTTTCCCCAGTACAATCATCGCCACGATGGTCGCCAACGTCAGTGCCACAAACGGTTCACCGAGGAATGAAAGGATGGACCGCAACGGCTCCAATCCGTCCACCACGGCAGCCACCGACTTCAAGATAATCAGCACCAACGGTATGAGGATGATGCCCACCACAACTTTCACACTGGGCAACTTGTCCGTCAATTCCTCCGAAGCCTTCAGCACATGTTCCGGCACCGCCAACTGGTATTTGTTTCCGCAAAAGCGTCCCCACAGCGGGCCTGCCACCAGCAAAGCCACGAAACCGCACACCAGTCCCACTACGATGACCCATCCCAGATCCACACCCAACATTCCTGCCACCAGCACCGGACCTGGGGTCGGCGGAATGAAAGCATGTCCCACTGCCAGTCCGGCCAGCAAAGGGATGGCATAATACAGGGTCGATCGTTCCGTTCGCTTTGCCAATGAAAAAGCCAAAGGAATCAAGACAATCAATCCGGCATCAAAAAACACCGGTATTGCTATCAACAGGCCTGTCAAGGCCAAAGCCCACGCAGCCTTCTGGTCGCCAAATCGGTTGACCATCGAAATGGCCAAAGCTTGGGCACCACCCGATATTTCCAGCATGGCACCAAACATGGAGCCCAACCCCACCAACAACGCTATGCCCTTCAAGGTGTTTCCCACGCCATCATTGACCGAGGCTACGATTTCCTCAAACGACATACCCGCCAGCAAACCCGTCAGCACACCGCCCACCAAGATGGCCAGCATGGCATGCAGTTTGAACCTGATGATGAGTATCAGCAACAGCACAATACCCACAATCGCTGCCAGCATCAGTTGTACAGTCGTCATTGTCGTGGTTGTTTACGTTCGTGTTCATGTTCTTCCTTTACCTTCCTCAGCAGATCCGAGGCAAAGATGAATTTGTTCAGCTGTTCGTTCGTCGCATCGAATATGTCATCTTTCGTACCCATCCATTCCTTTCTTCCTTCGCAAATGAAGATGATGCTCTCACCTATGCCAAGCACCGAGTTCATGTCGTGCGTGTTGATGATGCTCGTCATGTTGTATTCCACCGTGATGTCGTGTATCAGTTCATCGATGACCAGCGATGTCTTCGGGTCGAGTCCCGAATTGGGCTCGTCGCAAAACAGATATTGGGGATTCAGCGCAATGGCGCGGGCAATGGCCACACGTTTCTGCATGCCACCGCTCAGTTCTCCCGGGTTCTTGTCGATGGCATCCAGCAGGTTCACCCTATCCAGACAGAACTTGGCCCTGCGCACACGGTCACGATAGGTGTCTGCCGAGAACATCTCCAACGGGAACATCACATTCTCGAGCACCGACATCGAGTCGAACAACGCAGCACCCTGGAAAATCATGCCCATCTCCTGACGCAACCTTTTCTTCTCGCGCCTACTCATCTGGATGAAATTCCTACCATGATACAGCACCTCACCCTTATCAGGTTCCAACAGCCCCACGATGTTCTTCATCAGCACGGTCTTTCCCGAACCGCTCTGTCCGATAATCAGGTTGGTCTTGCCACTTTCAAACTGGGCATTGATGTCATGCAGCACCTCCCTGCCATCGAACGATTTATATATGGATTTCAATTCTATCATCCCATCAGCAACTGAGTCAACACCAAATCGGCAAACAGGATAAGCACGCTACACGACACTACCGAATCCGTGCTCGCCTTGCCCACCGCAGCCGATCCGCCTTCCACATTATAGCCAAAGAAAGCCGACACGCTGGCAATGATATAAGCGAAAAACACCGATTTGATAAGACTCGCCCACACATGCCACTCATCGAATTGGTACTGCATGCCAAACTCCAAATTCGAAGCAATCACGATGCCGCTCACCCAACAGGTCAGAAAAGCGCCGAAAATACCTGCGAAGATACCGAATATCACCAGTATGGGCATCATGGTCATCAACCCCAACACCTTGGGAAGCACAAGGTAGGCAGCCGAGTTCACACCCATGATTTCCAGGGCGTCTATTTGCTGGGTCACCCGCATCGTGCCTATCTCCGAAGCGATGTTGGCCCCCACCTTGCCTGCCAGAATCAGGCACATCACCGACGACGAGAATTCCAGCAGGAGGATTTCACGCGTCGTATAGCCCACAGCAAAGCGTGGCATCCACGGACTGGTCACATTAAGCGCCATCTGCATCATGATGACAGCCCCGATAAACACAGATATGAGCAACACGATGCCAATCGAACTCGTCCCCAACGACACCATTTCCTTCACGTATTGTTTCAGGAACACACGCATCCGTTCAGGACGGGAAAACACATGCCCCATCATGGCAAAGTATTTGCCTGTTTGCGCTATTGGCCTTAATATATCCATTCCGTTAATTTGCTGCAAAAATAACCTTTTTTGGATAGATTAATGTCATGGATTGGACGTTTTTTAGTACTTTTGCGAAAAATTCAATCACATGGAAGAAGAAAGGATGGTACTTCGTACCGATAATCTGGTGAAGAAATATGGCAAGCGCACCGTCGTCAACCACGTGTCGTACGATGTGCGACAAGGAGAGATTGTAGGTTTGCTCGGTCCCAATGGAGCGGGAAAGACCACCTCCTTCTACATGACCACCGGACTTATCACCCCCAACGAGGGACACATCTACCTCAACGACCTCGACATCACCAGCTACCCGGTTTACAAACGGGCGCAAAGCGGCATCGGTTATTTGGCGCAAGAGGCATCGGTGTTCCGTAAGATGAGTGTCGAGGACAACATCTCGTCCGTGCTCGAACTGACCGACAAGCCCAAGGACTATCAGAAGGAAAAGTTGGAAAGCCTGATTGCCGAATTCAACTTGCAAAAGGTACGTAAGAACTTGGGCGACCAGCTGTCGGGTGGCGAACGACGCCGTACCGAGATAGCCCGCTGCCTTGCCATCGACCCTAAGTTCATCATGCTCGACGAGCCCTTTGCCGGTGTCGATCCCATTGCCGTGGAAGACATCCAACGCGTTGTCTGGAAGCTCAAGGACAAGAACATCGGCATCCTCATCACCGACCACAACGCCTTGGAAACCCTCCGCCTCACCGACCGTGCCTACCTGCTCTTCGAAGGACGCATCCTGTTCCAAGGCACCCCCGAAGAATTGGCCGTGAACCCTATAGTCCGCGAGAAGTACCTCGGTAGCAATTTCGTGCTCCGCAAGAAGGAATTCCAATTATAACCAACATAAAACATCGTATTATGGACATTATCGAACAAATCGTTGCACGCGCCAAAGCAAGCAAGCAACGCATCGTCCTCCCCGAAGGCGATGAAGAACGCACTTTGAAAGCAGCCGACCGCATCCTTGCCGATGGCGTTGCCGACATTATCCTCATTGGCAACCCCGACAAGCTGAAAGCCTTGGCCAACGAATGGGGACTGCCCCACATCCATCAGGCCACCATCATCGACCCTGAGAACCACCCCAAGAAAGCCGAATATGCCAACCTACTCTTTGAACTCCGCAAGGCGAAGGGCATGACCATCGAAGAGGCCGAGAAGAAAGTGCTCGATCCCCTCTACTTAGGTTGCCTGATCATCAAGAACGGCGATGCCGACGGACAGTTGGCAGGTGCACGCAACACCACAGGCAACGTGCTTCGTCCTGCCCTCCAGATCATCAAGACCGTGCCGGGTATCACCTGTGTCAGTGGCGGTATGCTGCTCATCTCCAAAGCCACGCAATATGGCGAGAATGGCTTGCTCATCCTTGGCGATGTTGCCGTCACCCCCATGCCCGACGCCAACCAGTTGGCACAGATTGCCGTCTGCACCGCACAGACAGCCAAAGCCGTAGGTGGCATCGATGATCCGCGTGTAGCCATGTTGAGCTTCTCCACCAAGGGTAGTGCCAAGCACGAGGTAGTCGATAAGGTGACTTCCGCACTCGCATTGGCCAAGGAGATGGCTCCCGACCTGAAGATTGATGGCGAGTTGCAGGCCGATGCCGCTCTCGTGCCATCCATTGGTGCCAGCAAAGCCCCAGGTTCGGCCATTGCAGGCCATGCCAACGTGCTCATCTTCCCTTGCCTCGAGGTAGGAAACATCTCCTACAAGATGGTAGAGCGTCTGGGTGGAGCCACAGCCATTGGTCCCATCCTCCAAGGCATCGCCCGTCCGGTCAACGACCTCAGCCGTGGCTGTTCCATCGACGACATCTACAAGATGATTGCCATTACCGCCAACCAAGCCATCGCAGCCAAGAAGGCATAATCCCATAAAGCAACAAGACAATGAAGATATTAGTATTGAATTGTGGCAGTTCGTCCATCAAGTACAAACTGTTCGATATGACCGACCGCAGTGTCATCGCACAAGGTGGCATCGAGAAGATCGGCATGGCGGGTTCGTTTCTGAAGTTCACCCTCCCCACCGGAGGCAAGAAAGTGCTCGAAAAAGACATTCCGGAGCATACAGCCGGCATCCAGTTCATCTTCGAGACACTCACCAATGCCGAGTATGGTGCCATCAAGTCATTGGCTGAAATCAATGCCGTAGGCCACCGCATGGTACACGGAGGAGAGAAATTCAGCCAGTCGGTGGTACTCGACAAAGAGGTGTTGGCAGCCTTCGAAGCCTGCAACGATTTGGCTCCTCTCCACAACCCAGCCAACCTGAAGGGAGTGGCTGCCGTCAGTGCCATTCTGCCCAACGTACCACAGGTAGGCGTTTTCGACACAGCCTTCCACCAGACCATGCCCGACTATGCCTATATGTATGCCGTTCCCTACGAGCTCTACGAGAAATATGGAGTGCGCCGCTACGGTTTCCACGGCACATCCCACCGCTATGTATCACAACGTGTGTGCGACTATTTGGACATTCCTGCCCAAGGCACCAAAATCATCACCTGCCATGTGGGCAACGGAGGTTCGCTCTCAGCCATTGTCGATGGCAAATGCGTTGACACCACCATGGGTCTTACCCCACTCGAAGGCTTGATGATGGGTACACGCTGTGGCGACCTCGATGGAGGAGCCGTGAAGTTCATCATGGACAAGCTCAACCTCGACTCCGATGGCATCAGCAATCTCATGAACAAGAAGAGTGGTCTGTTGGGCATCTCAGGCGTATCAAGCGACATGCGCGAAGTAACCGCAGCTGCCAACGAGGGCAACCCACGCGCCAAACTGGCATTGGCCATGTATGCCTACCGCATCCGCAAGTACATCGGAGCATTCGCGGCAGCCATGAATGGTGTTGACATCATCCTGTTCACAGGAGGTGTTGGCGAGAACCACGTCAAATGTCGTCAGTGGGTGTGCGAAGGATTAGGCTATTTGGGCGTACAACTTGACACGGAGAAGAATGCCACCATACAAGGTGTCGAAGCCACCATTTCGGTTCCCGAAAGCAAGGTGAAGGTTGTGGTCATCCCAACCGATGAGGAGTTGATGATTGCCACCGATACTTTCAATTTGGTAAAATAAAAATCCCAGGTAATCCTAGAGGGTCCTAGGACTACCTAGGACTACCTGGGATTTCCTAGGGCACAGGAATCTTATCGATTCTTCGTTTGTGCCTGCCTCCCTCGAAAGGAGCAGTCAGGAAAATCTGCAATATCTCATAGGCTGTCTCAGGAGCGATGTATCTGCCTGGCAGCACCACGATGTTCGCATCGTTATGTCCGCGGGCAAGCACCGTCACTTCGGGTGCCCAACAGAGGGCAGCGCGGATGCCTTGGTGCTTGTTCAGTGCCATGTTGATGCCAATGCCTGTGCCACAGATGGCAATGCCACGTTCACACTCGCCCCGCTCCACAGCAAAAGCAAGCGGATGCGCATAATCAGGATAGTCGCAACTCTCCGCTGTGTAAGTCCCAAAATCCTTATATTCATAACCATGCTGGGCGAGCCATTGCATCACATGCTGTTTCAGCTCAAACCCCGCATGGTCAGAAGCAATACCTATCATAAAATAGCCTTCACTTGATTATATACGTTTTGTGCCGTGAAACCTAATTTCTCGTCAAGTACCTTGTAAGGAGCCGAGAAACCAAAGCTCTCCAAGCCAAAGATGGCGCCGTCAGTGCCCACCAGTCCTTGCAGGTTCACTGGCAGACCGGCAGTCAGTCCGAACTTCTTCACGCCAGCCGGCAATACGCTTTGCTGATAGTCGGCAGGTTGGTTGCGGAACAAGCCCTCGGAAGGAACAGCCACGATGCGGCACTTCACGCCATCGGCACGAAGCAACTCGGCACCAGCCACCAACGTAGCCACCTCCGAACCCGTAGCCACCAGTATCACATCCGGATTCTCGTCCGACCCAGCTACCACGTAACCGCCCTTTGCAGCTTGGGCATAGTCGTTGCCAGCAGGCAAGAAAGTGATGTTCTGGCGCGACAGGATCAATGCCGTAGGCGTCTGTGTGTTCTCCATCGCCAATTGCCAGCAGGCGGTAGTCTCCTTGGCATCCGACGGGCGGAGCACCAGCATGGAGTTCTTGCCATGGTGGTTCTTCAGTTTCTCCATCAGACGAATCTGAGCCTCCTGTTCCACGGGTTCGTGTGTCGGGCCATCCTCGCCCACGCGGAAAGCATCGTGCGTCCAGATGAACTTCACGGGCAATTCCATCAAGGCAGCCATGCGGACTGCGGGTTTCATATAGTCAGAGAACACGAAGAACGTGCCACAAGCGGCAATCACACCACCATGCAATGCCATACCGATGCAGCAGCAAGCCATGGTCAGCTCGGCCACGCCAGCCTGGAAGAAAGCGCCGGAGAAATCGCCACACTGGAAAGCCGTAGTCTTCTTCAGGAATCCATCCGTCTTGTCAGAGTTCGAGAGGTCGGCCGAAGCACAGATCATGTTGGGCACCTGCTGTGCCAACACACCCAACACCGCAGCCGAAGCGTTACGGGTAGCATCATTGTCCTTTTGTGCCACGGCGTTCCAATCCACCTGAGGAGCCTTGCCAGCAAACCAGTCGCTGAGTTGTGCGGCCTTGTCGGCGTTGGCAGCAGCCCATGCAGCCTCTTCGGCATAGCGCTCGGCCACCACTTGCTTCAATTGTGCAGCACGGTTGGCATACAAATCCTTCACCTCGTCGAAGATGGCGAAAGGAGCATCCGGATTACCACCGAGGTTGAGCACGGTGTTTTTGTAGGCATCCCCGCCCAAGGGAGCGCCATGTGTCTTGCAGTTGCGTTCGTAAGAAGTGTTGTCATCCTTCCTTGCGCCCTTGCCCATCACACATTTGCCGATAATCAACGTCGGACGATTGGATTCCTGTTTGGCAGCCTCGATGGCACCACGTATCTGCTGGCAGTCGTTACCATCGATCTCAATGACATTCCAGTTCCATGAGCGATACTTCATGGCCGTGTTCTCGGTCATCACGGCAGCACACTCGGTAGAGAGCTGGATGTCGTTGGAATCGTAGAACATGATCAGGTTGTCCAGTCCTAAATGACCCGCAATGCGGCCTGCGCCCTGCGAGATTTCCTCTTCCACGCCACCGTCCGAGATATAGGCATAGATGGTTTCCTTGGCGAAAGTAGGATTTCCCGTGCGAGCAGCGAGGAATTTGGCGGCAATGGCAGCACCTACGGCAAAGGTATGTCCCTGTCCGAGCGGGCCAGAGGTATTCTCAATGCCACGCATCACGTCGGCTTCCGGATGACCAGGAGTAGGCGATCCCCACTGACGGAGCTGTTGCAGTTCATCGAGCGAGAACTTGCCAGCCAGACAAAGCTGGGCATAGAGCATGGGGGCCATGTGACCTGGATCGAGGAAGAAACGGTCGCGTCCCATCCACTTCGGGTTCTCGGGGTCATAGTTCAAAAACTCGGAAAACAACACATTGATGAAGTCAGCGCCACCCATGGCACCACCAGGATGGCCAGATTTGGCCTTTTCCACCATTGAAGCAGCCAAGATACGGATGTTGTCGGCTGCACGATTCATAACCTTAATATCGTTCATTTTGGGTATAACATATATTTTGCCGCAAAGTTACTAAAACTTTTCATAGGTTTGTAGGATTTATCCGGGATTTATAGGAAGTCCTGGGAAATCCTAGGGAGCCCTGGGAAATCCCAGGACAACCTAGGGAGCCCTAACAATGATTATTCAATCCTATCCTTATAAGTAACCCACGAAGCGTTCGTCTTGTAGCTCTCGACAGTGCCTTCAGGCACCTTGAATTTCAAGGCTTCATTGCAGTCAGCAAACACGTTCAAGCCCAAAGTCGGTGGAGTAGTAGGCAGCAATGTCACCGTTGTCAGTCCGCTACAATTCTGGAATGATGAAGAGGCGATGGAAGTGACAGTAGCAGGAAGCGTTATGGAAGTCAAGCCAGTCACACCATAGAATGCCCTTTCATTGATTGTAGTAACCGTCGAAGGCAAAGTGATGCCTGTCAGTTGCGTCTTTCCATCGAATGCACTTTGAGGGATAGTCTGCAATGTCACATTGAGTACACCTTTGCTGTTTTCATCCACATAATAGAACTTCAGCTGTCCTTGATTGGCTGCAGTATCGTATGCCTTGATGCATTTTAAGTTCACAGCCTCCGTACCAGTACCAGCCAATCCCATAAAGGAGTTCAACGCCGCAATGTCAAAATCGCCAGAAGCGGTATATTGGATTACCGTTGGATAACTTGATGGCTCAACGAATTTGATTGTTGCATTCTCCGTTGTAGAAGTTGAAGAATAGCCCTTCACCGAATAAGTATAGGTCAGGGTGGCGGTAGAGCCAATGATGGAAGCATCGCCAACAGAACTTGCGTTCACGGTAGCACTGCCCAACTGCTTTGTTTCATCGAACTGGTAGTCGATGGCCGACTTCGGGTCGGCAGTTTTCTCGCACACAACCTCATAGTCGGGCAACGAAGGATACAATGCCTGCAATGCCCCATAGGTCATGTATGTGCTTGTGCCTTCAATCTGAGCCATGAGCTGGTGTCCAGGCAGCGCATAAGCGGTCTGTTCTTCCAGGAACGAAAGTTCGGACACACGTGTCTGGTCGGTATATGCCTTCCCATTGGCATCAAGGATTTTCAAAAAGACCGATTTTGAGCCTGATACACTGTTCACACCCGTATATGCCGTTGAATAGACTGTGTTGTCCGTATTGGAAATCTTCAACGCAATTGAGTAATGTTCGTTGGTCAGGTCCACATCGTTCATGCTTGCAGTCAGTGCCAGCAAGCCATCGTTGGCCGATGCCGAGGTGATAGTGGCCGATGGAACCGTAGCACGTGTTCCCACCTTCACCACATCGAACGACAAGCGGTTAGGATTCGCAGCCAAATCAGAAGCAGCAGAAGCCGGATAAACCCTATATTTGGCCACAAGTGTAGAGCCAAGCGTCAGTTCTCCTACATTCAGCGACTCGATTGTCATCAGGCCATCCAGATAATCGGGTACGAAAACCACACTGACAACCCGTTCTTTCAGCTTGCCGATTTCTTTTTCTATGGTTTCCACCTTCGTGCCCAATGCTTTCAGCTGTGTATCCACCACGGCTGCAATCTTAGAGTCGATGATGCCTCCGTCCTTCGACAATTCGGTAATGCTGTTCACTGCCTCCCTCATGGATCCCTGCAGTGTAGTTATATCCGACTTGATGGCTTTTACCGAAGCCGAGTTTTGCAAACTGTCGTTGAGGGCAGCAATGGTGACATACGATTTCAGCTGCTGCGTCAGGTTCTGCTTATACAATTCATAATCGTTTGAGAGTGTTTCGAACTTACCCTTCAGATCCTGCAAGTCGCTATCCTTGGCCAGGGTCTCAATGGTTTGGCTCATTGTCTCAAGCGTTTCATTCGTCAGTTTTTTGAAATTGGCCAAATCCAATTTCTCCACAGCCGACATACGATTGCTCAGGTCAACGACACGGTTCAGCAAGTAAGTCACTTGTTCCGATTGGTCCTGCAGTTTCTCTATGCTTTTCTGCAGGGTCGAAATGGACTGCTGAATCGTCGAGATGTTGGTAGTGGCGGTGGAGAGCTGTGATTTCAGGGAATTCAATGTAGTCTCATCATTGTTCAGTTTGCTTTGTACGATAGTGAGATCAGAGCGCAAAGTGTTTTCCGTATTGGAGAGCAGATCGATTTGGGTTTGCAATCCTGGAATGGTTGTTTTGATTATTGTGTCAATCTTGCCACTCAGTGCATCCACATCGCCATCGGATTTGTTACAGCTTACGAACAAGAGCATCGCAGCAGCCAACAGAAGTAATTTGTTTCTCATAACCAGTTATTTTGTGTTTTGATGATTGCTTACAAAAAGGAAGGCAGGTTACCTGCCTGCCCTCCTTCATATCTCACGGGAATGATGCTCGATTATTCGGCAATCATTACAGTCACACGGTTCATCTCGTTCTTCTCGAACGGCTGTTCGGTGTCGCCCTTGCTGCTTACGCTCAAGCGCGATGCTGCGATGCCATACTTGTTGACGAGGTAGTCAGCAACTACTTTTGCACGTCCTTCTGCCAAAGAAGCATTGATCTTGGCATTGCCTGTGCCCTTGTCAGCATAACCAGTGATAGTAGCCTTCGATTCGGGATACTTGTTCATGTAGTCAGCGATGGCCTGGATGCTGGCAATCTGGTCAGGAGCGACGATGGTGTTTGAGATCTTGAAGAACACATAGCTCTTCAGGCCCGGACGGGACTCTACTGGAACAGGAACCGGTGCAGGACAGCACTTCTTGTTGGCAACCTCTTCGCGCAGCTTGTTCACCTGGTCGTTGAGTTTCTCCAACTCCTTCAGAGCCTTGTGCTCGCGCTTGATGGGCTTGCAGTCGGGGCAACTGAGGTCGTAAGTATGTCCAAAGCGGTAAGTCACGCCCACCAAGAGTGCATAGTAACGGTCGAAGTTGTGGTCGTCGAGTGTGTTCCAACGGTCGCTCACACCATTCACAAGCGCTTCAACGTTGAAGTCGAAGGCGTCGCTCAGTTTTACGCGGCCCTGCAGACCAAGGCGACCCATAAAGCTGCTTTCAGGGGTAGAGAACTGGCGGTTGAAGCCGATACCTGCAATCAGGGAAGTAGTGAACTTGCGGTCGGGATTGACACCAGCAAACAGTGTGCTGATGTTGAACAATCCGTCAAGAGTAGTCGAACCGAAGTAGAAGCCATCGCCTACCGGACGGTTGCCATACCAGCCACCGATGGTAAGACGTGCACCTACACCTTCCGAGAAGTATTTACCGACAGAAAGCTGTCCGGCGGGAGCAATCAGATGGCCAAGGCCGGCAGCACCTTCAGAATACGAAGCACCCAACTGAGGCTGGATGAACCAGTCGTTGGTGCTTTGTGCATTCATGGCATTGAAGCCAAAGAATGCCATAGCTGCTAATAATAAAATTTTCTTCATTGATTGATTAATTTTTGAACTTTTCGTGGTACTGTTGGTAGATGTATTCTCCCAGCACGTTATCCTTGTTCTGATTCAGAGTGGTGAGCAACAACTTACTGAATTCGCCGGCAAAGCGCGAAAGGGCATTGCCAGTGGTGTCAGTGGTTACCGCGTCAAACAGATTGCTACGGGCCAAAAGAAAATCCTGCAGTTTGTCATTCAGCGCAGTGCCCCCTGTAGACACAGAGGAGCCCATACGCACCGACACTACACCATGCTCAATGACAACGGGGAGCGTACTGGGGAAAGAATCAAGCTGGTGTGCGGGCAACACGAGTTGGAGCACACGCGACTTGGATGAATCAACCAGAGCAAACCGGAAACGTCCGTCAGACACCTCACAGCTGTCAATGACACCAGCCTGAGCCGATTGGTCGCCCGACAGGAGGACAGGTGAAGTGGAAGGAGTCGTAAGATACACCTTCAGCCCTTCGTAGGTGTCGCGCTCGGTGTTGCTCACGCTTCCATTGATGTCGCACCATCCGCGTGAATCCACTTTCGAGGCACACGCTGCCAGTACAAGCATGGCAAACAGTATGTAAAATAAACCTTTCATTAATTTGTCTTAGTTTAAAAAAGCCGTCCGGCTCTGTAGAAAGTAGCTGAACGGCCTTTTATAATTGCGACGTATTTACTTACGTATCAGAAACGGAATCCGACTTTCACCTGCGCCATATCAAGCAACTTGATGTTGTGATGTGTGGCATTGTACTTGTCGAAACCCTTCGGGCAGAGCTGGATGACATCATAGCGATAAGCCAGAGGTTGCACCTGGAGACCTACAATCAGGCCAGGAGCCAGACTGTACTCGACACCAGCCACACCGGCAGCCTTGATTCCGAACACCTGTCCGGCATTGCTGTTGGCATAGTAGGTATATTCGGGCAACTCGCCATTGAGGTCACCATCCGGATCGTCAGCCGTGTCGCCATAATAAGCCCTAGAAGCCTCAACACGTGCCATTTGGAAGCCAGCTTGGACCCCCACAAAAGGATGGATGCGTGGATTGTTTACTTTGAAGTAACGGTCGGCACCAACACTTGTGTACCAATAATTGGTCATTTGAGCATCGATGGCAGTCTGATTGGGGATAGGCAGTTCGGCCACGCTGAAGTCGCCTTCTACGAAATCCTTCTTCGGAGTGACATTGATGTTCATGGCAAACTGGAAGTTCAGAGCCCAGCAGTTCGACACGAAATACTTAGCCTCAAGACCAACAACCTTGGTAATGCTGTTGTTGTTGTAACCGTTGATGTTAAGCAGCGACGTAATATCGGAGTTGGAAATACCCACGTTATTGTAGTCACCATCAGAAAAAGGCATCAACTTGGCAGTGAGACCCTCGTTGTAGAAGTTGCCTCCATTGCCCAAAAGCAATGTGAACTGCCATTGACCCTTTTGAGGAGCAAACAACACGCCATCGCAATGCTTGCTGCAGATGGTCTGCGCCAGCATAGGCGCAGCCATCAGGCAGAGCAATAACAATGTGCTTAGTTTCTTCATTATCGTGAATTTGCTAATTGTTATTTTTGAGTGAATCTGATCTCAGGATTGTAGAGTCAAATTATTCAGCGGCAACAAGAGCAGCCAAAACGTTTGCCAAGTTTGCCAAAGCAGCCTCGTAAACTGCGTATGCAGCATCGTAGTTAGCCTGAGCAGTAGCAAGAGCTTCGCTAGCAGCCTGTACCTTGTAAGCGTAAACCGATTCACCAGCCTTGAAGAGGTCGAGAACGTTCTGTGCCATCTCAACAGCCTTGGCAGCTTCTTCGTAAGCAGCCTGAGCCTCAGCCAGCTGCTTTGCCCAGTAAGCCTTCACCTGGTCGAGAGTCTCATAACCACCAGTCAACTGATTATACTGTTCTTTTGCTACATTCAGGTAGTAAGTGTAGAGGTTCTGAGCCTGCTGGTCAGCCTTCCAAGTTGCATCGTAAGCAGCCTTCTGATTGTCGCGAGCCTTCTTGGCAGCATCAGTTGCCTTTTTAGCTGCCTTATAATTAGCTATAACGCGATCGTTAGCATCCTTGAACGGTTTGAGAGTAGCTACGCGAGCTGCGATTTCAGCCTCCAACACAGCCTTCTGAGCCTGGAGGTCGGCAACAGCCTGAGCCACATACTCATCAATCTTCTGGAAGTCGTTTACAATAGCAAGGTTCTTGTTCTTGATGAACTTATAGCCGAATGCGCCGAAGCCGTCGAAGCGAGTTCTACCCTCGTTGAACTGTTCTTCACAGAGTGCGAGCAACTGCTCTTCGATGTCAGCCTTGATATAGCGAGGTTGTGTTTCGCGACCGAAGGTTTCCAATGATCTCTTAACCAATGCTTCTGCAACAAGGGCCTTGTTCTTCACATAAACCTCTGTCAGCTGAGCTTCAGCTTCGCTGGAGAGTGCGTTGTTCTGAAGTTCAACAACTGGCAAGTTGTGGAGACGATAGTTGAATGTCAGCTTGTCAATCTGATCACTGTAAGATGCGATGTACAGAGAGTCTCTATCACTTCTTCTGAACTTTCTTGACTGAGATTCGAGTTTCTTGCAGAAGTCATCCGTGTACTTGTCTTCACCAAATACAACATCGTATGTCTGGTCAGCATTTACTGTAGTGTTCACACCATAATAGCTGAGCATGTGATCAGAATAATCCATCCACAAAGGCATGTTTCTAACGCCCAATGCTTCCAATTCTTCAGAGCTTCTCAAGTCAGATTTGTAGTCATAGAACAAGACACGCAGCACTACTTCAGCCATTGTCAGATTTTCGTCATATCGATCCTGATAGCTAAGGTATTCAGCAGTTTTGGCGATACGTCTTTCTCTTTCACGATCAGAATAAGGCAACAGAGAACGGATTTCTCTCACGCACTTGTTCTCAAGTGAGCCATGGTAATCACCATTAATTTCTGCAAGCTGTTCACGAAGAGCTTCGTACAATTGGCGAATTTCGGGCTTCTGACGACGCTTATACCACTTTGAGATTGTATTTTCATAAACTTCCTGTGCACAATCAGAGAGATTGTCCATCAACTGTTTGTATTCATCAGCAAAAGCAATCGAAAGGGCCTTCTGAATGGTCAACACAATTTCATTTACTTCAGCAGCAGTCAGAACACTTGCCCTATCATTATCCGTCAGCTGGCGGTGAGATGATTTGTTGACCAGATTTCTGTTGGAATCCAACATATCTTCGATTTGAGCCTTGATTGCCACAGCGGATTCACCTTTCTTTTGCATGCGGGCAATTTCAGTCTTTACATCTTCCCAATCATAACCACCATTGTCATCAATACATCTCATGGCTTTTTTAGTGTAGCCAAGGACTTGAACCCCTACAAATTCAACGCCACCATTCATGATCATTCGAACAAGAGCTGGATAAGAGAAATCATTGAAACGTTTTTCAAGTGAATGCGCATCAGATACCTCGGTGAACATTTCTGCAATAGCAATTTCTTCTTCTGCCTTGGCAACTTTCTCTTTCACTTCTGCTGATTTACCAAAGCCATTCATTAATACAGATGTGTACAAGCTATCGAATTGCTCCTTGATGAAAGCCTGAGCCTTCACAGCATAAGCAGCATTATCAGTGTTGTACTTTTCGATAGCAGCCGACAAGTTGCCATAAGCAGTGTTGTATTCCTGAACACCAGCGTTGAAGCGAGCAGCTTCTTCTTCGGTAGGCAGATTTGCTACCACTTCGCCTTCCTTCGCATTTTCAGTCAGCTGAGCCTGGAATTCCCATGCCTTTACGCTTGCATCATAAACAGAGTCTGCTTTGTCAGAGGCAGCCTGAGCATCCTCAGTAAGAAGTGACAACCATGCCTGAACGTTAGGATCAGCCTTGAATGCAGCCAAATCGGTAGTGAACGAAGTCAAATCGTTCAGGTGCGGATACATGTTTTTTTCATTATCCTTTGCACCCTTAGCAGAATATTCCGAATATTTCCACTGGAATGGATCGTAGCTATACTTACGTGGGTTAGCTTGTGAATTATAGAACAAATAGTTGGACTTAGCCTGCTGCCGCCCAGCTTCTGAATCAAGAGCAACAAGGTTAGTATCCTCCTCAGATACAGCTGCCAACACCTTTGCCAATACTTGCTCTGAACGTTCTTCAATGCCAAACTGAGTCAGATACAAGAAGAAGCCCAAAGAAGGATTCATATAATAAGTGAATTCAGCCGATTTCACATCCTTTTCAGCTTCCTTCTTATACATTGCTGTTGTATCATTTTGAGCTTTCAAAGCACCAGTAGGTTCATCCAATTTATCACCTTCTGCAACAGGCTCGTAAACCTTCAGTTCCGTGTTGATAGCGCCCTTTGTAGCTTCGTATTCGCCCTGAGCCTGGATGGCTGCCTTATAAGCCTGCTCGAGAGCCTGGAACTCTTCCTGCTGCAAGATGTAAGCTACTTCAGTAGAATCCTTGCAGTACAGTTCACGATAGTAAGCAATAGAGTCGTTGAGCATCGACACCAGGTCATCCCACTCTTCAGCGGTGTACTTGATAGCACGCGAAGCGACCTCAGTAGTAATAGCCACGTTAGCAGCAGCCATGTCAGCATCAGCCTTTGCCAAATCAACGTCGTTCTGCAATTCGCCTTCAGTCAGGTACTCTTCTTCATCGTTGAGAGCTGCCAAATAATCTGATTGGGCTTTCTGCAACGACTCAGCTTTTTCGTTGAGGATTGCGCTTGTAGAAGCAACATATTCTCTGGCTGTGTTGATGGCAGTTTTCTCTGCGTCTGTGAAACCAGACTGCAAAGCAGCGATAGCGCGCAGGTTCTCTTCCAGATTCTTCTGGTATTCAGCCTGCTGTGCCTGCCATTTCACGATGTTTGCCTCTGCTTGGGCAGAAGCTTCGTCAGCCTGTGCCTGCAACTCCTGCAATTTCACTGCAGCTGCTGCCTTTTCAGCTTCAGTAGTAGCACGCTGTGCCTCAGCCTGGGCCTTCACCAAGTCTGCCTTAGCCTGTTCAACTGCGGCCAGAGCCTTGTTGTACTCGGCAATAGCAGCGTTGATGGTAGCCTCAGAAGCAATCTTAGTTGCAGTGGCTTGCTCAACAAGTACTTTCGCACGAAGCAATTCGGCCTTAGCACTGCGCATTTCCTTAATACCTTCGGGTTCGTCATTATTGACACAACTTGTGAAGGCAACAGTTGCACCTAAGAATAAGGTAGCAACCAAATACGTCCATTTCTTCATTGTTTAATAATAATTTGTTGTTAATAAAAAAGTTAATAATTAAAAAAAGTTGATAATGTTCTTTGTTTTTCGATTCTGTCCCTATCTGCTTTGTATTCAGTAATGTTATTAAAGTTATTATGATCAGTTCAACACGGTTTTCCAATCTGTTTTTTCACACCTATTTAATATATGCACCTTTTTCGCCTTTCTCCATTCAGCACTATTCCACGCGAAACAATACGCTAATACAGCCACAAAGATATGGTTTCTTTTTGGTTCTCAATAGTTTTTTATCCGTTTTAACCTTTTTTTGCATATGATTTCCACTCCATAAGTAGTAAAACAGTGCAAAGATAGGAAGAAAAATGAAAGCAAAAAACATTTTCGAGGAAAAATGACGTGAAATCAAAAAAAAACTTCATCAAAGTGATAAATTGTGAATAATTATCGGAGATTCCAGGAAATCCCAGGAAACCCTAGGAAACCCTAGGAAAAATCGTAACTATTCAGGCCGTGTAA
>DCGR01000077.1:0-11012 GCA_002315285.1 Bacteroides sp. UBA1773
ATAATAAGTTGGTACGATTTTACCTTGGATTGTTGAGATGTTTTGGAGTTGGATTGAAGGAGCGTAGCGGGCTACGTGACTGAAACTCAGCTCCAAAATAGCCAACAAGATAAGGTGAAGGCGTGCCAGCGTAACTAAACATTTTGTACCAAGTTATTTTTTAATCATCACATAAACACGCGAAAACAAAAAAACAGTTAATTTCAAGACCTCACATATATAAGCAAGCACGATTATTTCGGTTTTACATGATGAATAGTATCCATAAAACCGAAATAATCGTGCATTTTTCCCCCTTCAGGTCATTTTTTGTATCTTTGCACCGCACAATCCTATCAATGAAATGAACATACGATTAGAACAACCACAAGATTATCGTGAGGTAGAAAACCTTACACGTGAGGCATTCTGGAATGTTTATGCACCTGGATGCGTAGAACATTTCGTACTCCATCATTACCGCGATGACCCCGACTTCATCCCGGAACTCGATTTCGTGATGGAGGAGGATGGCAAGATCATAGGCCACGTGATGTACTCCAAGGCAGAGATTGTTCGCGACGATGGCGGCATACTGCCGGCGTGGACGTTCGGCCCTATCTCGATACATCCCGACTATAAGCGTAAAGGCTATGGCCTCAAGCTGCTCAACCATTCCATAGGAAAAGCCCGAGACATGGGCATTGGTGTGCTATGTATGGAGGGAAACATCCACTTCTACAAGCATGCGGGGTTTGTGTTGGCAAGCACCCTCAACATCCACTATCATGCTGAGCCAAAAGAGTCGGAAGTCCCTTATTTCCTTGCTCAGGAACTGATTCCTGGCTACCTCAATGGGGTGGAAGGCACCTATCACACGCCAAAGGGCTATTACGTTGCCTTCGAGAATCCGGAGGCTTTCGAGGAGTTTGAAGCCACATTTCCAGAAAAGGAGAAGAAAACCCAGGAGGGACAGATTGTCGGTGATTGCACCCAAAATCCCAACAGCAAATAAGGATTTCACTGACACGTTTCCTGCGTGGACGTGTGCCGTTTAGGATGTACTGTTTTTTTTGTCTCTCTTTGTTGCCGTATGGAAACATTTCAGTATATTTGTCCAAAACTTTTGTGAAAGCTGGAAAATGGATGAACTGATTGCCTGTTGCGGGTTGGACTGCAACCAGTGTGATGCCCGAAGGGCCACACTCCACAATGATGATGCGTTGCGTGCCAAAACCGCCCGATTGTGGTGCGAACTGAACCACACCGATATGGTCAGGCCAGAGCACATCAACTGCTTGGGTTGCCGTGTGGAAGGGGTGAAAACGGTATTTTGCTCCACCATGTGCGACATCCGACGGTGCTGCCAGTCCAAAGGTTTCGATACCTGTCGCGATTGCGACCAGAAACGCGATTGCGCCAAGCTCTCTTCACTGACTTCTTCCAATCCGGATGCATTGCGCAGAATCCAGGACTGACAAAGGCAAGTGCCCCATGACAAACAGATTATAAACTCTTGACAAACGAATCCTATGCACAACATCCTACAGAAGTACCACGAGACTCCACTCCTTGTAAAAATCATCATCGCCATTGTAGCCGGAACACTCATTGGAATGGTAGCATCGCCTGTTGTCGTCCGTGCCATGAACACCTTCTGCTCACTGTTCAATCAGTTGCTGGGGTTCATGATTCCGCTCATCATTGTCGGATTGGTAACGCCGGCCATTGCCAGGGTGGGCAAGGATGCCGGCCGTCTGTTAGGCCTTACCGTGCTCATTGCCTATGTCTTTACGGTGTTGTCAGGACTGTTTGCCTATGGTTGTAGCGTTCGGCTGTTTCCTTTGCTTGTCGATGGTTCTGCTGTCGATATGCTGAAGTCAGGAGGATCGTCATTCGCGCCCTATTTCACTGTCGGCATTCCTCCCATCATGGACGTGATGACGGCTCTCGTGGGCTCGTTTGTGTTGGGTTTGGGCATTGGTGCTTTCAATGCTGTCTATATTCGCAACTTCTTCGATGAGCTGGAACTCATCGTCACATCCACCATATCCGTGCTTGTTGTCCCATTGTTGCCGTTGTTCATCTTTGGCTTGTTCATGGATATGGCAGCAGCGGGTAAGGTGGGTCCTGTATTGTTGGCTTTTGTCAAGGTCATCATTGTCATCTTCATCATGACCCTCGTCTTGCTGGTGTTGCAATACTGTGTGGCAGGGATTGTGACAGGCCGTAATCCGTTCAGGATGCTAGCGCGGATGATGCCTGCGTATTTCACTGCGTTGGGCACCTCATCGTCGGCTGCCACCATACCGGTCACGTTGAAGCAGGCAAAGACAAATGGAGTCCGTGGCGAGATTGCAGGTTTTGTGATACCTCTGTGTGCCACCATTCATCTTTCGGGCAGCACGTTGAAAATCACGAGTTGTGCCATTGCGCTGATGATGATACAGGGGCTCCACATTGGGTTTCTGCCCATGTTTGGGTTTGTGCTCATGCTGGGGGTGACGATGGTAGCAGCTCCAGGCGTTCCCGGTGGTGCTATCATGGCAGCACTCGGAGTGCTCGAATCCTTGTTGGGGTTCGATGCGTCGCAGCAAGCCATGATGATCACCCTTTACATCGCCATGGATTCGTTTGGCACGGCTTGCAATGTCACAGGCGATGGAGCCATTGCCGTCATCATGGACAGGCTGACAGGCAAGGCTCCTGTCGGGGATGGTCATTCATGAGGCACGAGGCGTTCCAACGCCATGGTCATCCTGCTCCCCAAGCGTTCATCCACACCGCAGTAGTAGCCATAGCACACCAGCATAAGCTGTTGGAAACGTGCGTGCAGTTCCTTCAGGGCCTTTTCGCTCAAGTGGGCATACATGTGTCTTTCAAAACATCCATAAAACTCCTGTAGCAGCCTTGTCGGCATGTGAAATTCTCGTATCGACTTTGTGTCGTTCAGCTTTGTTGCCTTCGCCACAGGCTGTCCAGTTGTCCAGTCCGATAAGGGTCGCTTCCACTTTTTCGTTGTTCTGTTGAGGCTTGCCAGGGTTGTTTGCTGTCATTTGTCGGTGTTTGTTTGGTGATTCAAGAAGTTCTTTGCCTTTGTTTCTCATGGGTGGTGTCATGATGTTTGGATGGTTGAGGGAGTGAAATGTCATAAAACAAAGATGGGAATCTTCACAGACTCCCAATCTTTTTCAAACCTTAAATCTAATACCATGAAAAACACGATGCAAAAGTAGTGTTTTTTATGTTATACAACATGTTTTTGGAACTAAATC
Organism: Bacteroides sp. UBA1773; assembly: GCA_002315285.1. Lineage (GTDB taxonomy): Bacteria > Bacteroidota > Bacteroidia > Bacteroidales > Bacteroidaceae > DCGR01. Next base: position 3,255 of record DCGR01000077.1, read on the forward strand.
TGCTATTCTTTAACATAAATTTACCATTCCAGATAGTTTTCTAATAATTTTAACGCTTTATGTAGCCGGTTTGGTGTACAATCCGAATTATTTTGTTGTTTTCAGTCTCTCGATGCCTTTCCCATCAAGAATGTAGTCGCCTTCGTTGAAGTGTTGGTTGTCGGGTAGTGTGTCGGCATCCTTGCCCGTACCTTTCCGCATCAGTTCCTTCAGTTCCGGCAGATGGTGCTGATACACTCCGCGTGGCTTCACGTTGTGCTTCTTGCAGAGGGAGGCAGCCATGCCCACCACTTCGCCCATCATGGCTATGTTGCGCATCAGTCGGGTCGAACCCAATGTCACGTGGGTGGTGCTGATGTTGCGCCCTGCCATGAACAGGTTGTTCACATTGCGGGAGTAGAGGCAGCGGTAAGGCACGTCATACACTCGGATGGGGTTCGATTTGGTTTCTGCCTTGAACTCCTGTCCGGGAAAATGTTTAGTGTTCACCCGGTCGGGGAAATGCAGGTCGAAATGCCAGTTGATGGCAAACGACGCATCCTCATGAAACACGTGCTTGTCCACATCGTCCTGTTTCAGGATGTAATCGCCCAGCAAACGGCGTGATTCGCGTTTTCCCGCTACGTATGCCACCCAGTCCAGTGCGCGGTTTGTGTAGCGTGCCTTGCCCGAAAAGTGGTTTTTCAGGTAACTCCAGTTGGAGTAGATCACCAACATGCCATAGTCGCGGATGCGCTCGAAGTCGTATATCTGGTCGAAGTTCATGCCTGTCTCCCAGGTCCATTCGCCCATTTTCACGTCCAGACAGTTCTCCTCGTTGAAGGTCAGTCCATACTTGAATTCTGGGAATCGGTTCGGCCGCTTTGTCTCCACCGAGTACCATTGCACCGACGAGCCCATCGTCAGCTTGTCGGCCTGCTCCGGTGCCAGCGACTCGCCGTATTCGTTGCGGCCTTCGCGTCCCATCAGGTAGTCGGCACCAGCCATGAACCCAAGGTTCGCATCGCCCGTGCAGTCGCTGAAGAGTGGAGCTGTCAGCCGCAGTTCGTCACCGTTTTCCGTGTGGCGTACGATGACGGCCTTGATGTCTTGTCCGGCCATTTCCACCTGCATGGCCCGATAGCAACTGAACAGCTTCACGTTGGGCTCGGCGGCGATGAATGCTGCCTTTTTCTCGTCCTCATATTGTGCTGCGGGTTGTGCGTTGCCGCCTTTCGAGTGTCCGAATTCGCGGAGCATCCTGCCCAGTGCGGGATAAGCCCCGATCTCAATCTTGCCGCCTAGGTGTACGCGCACTTCCGAACTGTTGTTTCCACCCAATAGGCGACGGTCGTGTACGAGTGCCACCTTCAGTCCCAGTCGGGCTGCCGACACGGCTGCACACATGCCGCCTATGCCACCACCCACCACTATCAGGTCGAACTGTCCGCCGTCGGCTGCCTGTTGAGGCAGCGTGCCATGTTTTCGTCTGAAAGCGTCCATTTCATCGGTCGATTCGGGCAGACAAGGTTCTTTGTCGTTGGTCAGGAACAAGGCATCGCAACGGCCGTCGAAGCCCTTTAGGTCGTGCAGGGCAAGGGTGTTGTCGCCCTTTTTCAGCACGGCTGTTCCCGCATATTGCCATCCCCATGCCGTACCCTTCGTGCCCAGCACCGTTTTGATGGCCTTGCCGTTCACTTTCACCTGAAAAGCGCCTGGTCCTTCATCCTTACTCCAGGGAGCCGTCCAGTTGAAGGTTCGTACCCACACCCTGTATGTTCCCTTTTCATCGGCGTGGATGATGGTCTGTGCATCGGCCACAGGCTCGCCCATACCATGCGCTATGAGGTAAGGCGATCCCATCAGGCTCATGAATTGCTGGTCTACTTTCCAGCCACCCTTCTCGTTGAAACTCTCTGTTTCCACCAGATAGTCGGTGGCCCACAACGGCATTGTCAGACATAAGGTCAGGCAAATGCAAAACCATTTCTTCATATATCCTTTCTTTATATTCAATGTTTCTTCACTCGACATGCGCCATTATTCGCCCAGCGGCACCTGTACGTTGTACGAGCATTCCATCACACCATCGTCTCCCATTTTGCCTGCGGCCAGTAGCAGTGCGATGGGTCTGCCCTGCTCAAACAGCAGTTGCGGGCGCTCCAGGTTGCTCATCTGTTCCATCTTTCCCGATTCCCAGCACAGTTCCAGCCCCATGGCGAAACAATGCTTTGCCAGCGACCAGTCCAGTCCATTGGTCGATTCGAATAGCGCCAGCGATTTCCCCCGTTGTGTGAAGGCACCCTTCATGTCCTTCACCAGTGCGTAGAACTTGTCATTCTCACACCACACGTAGGGGTCTTCGGCTGGGAAATCCGATCCCTCAATGACGAAGGTCGGTTTCATTTGTTTCCTGAATGGTCCTGTCGGACTATCCGACGTGGCGGTAAGGTGTACCACCGGACCACCGAAAGGCAACGGACGGCGCTTGCCTACCGCCTTATATATCATCAGGTAACTACCATCCGGACATTGCGTTATGGCAGGATTTGAGGTCATCAGTGCATCGGCTGCGAGGCTATCGGCCGACACGTCAATCAGTGGCTGGTCAAGACGTTGCCATGGTCCGTCGGGGGTATCTGCCACTGCTACTCCGATGCGTTGGTTGTTGCGGTGTGTGAAGTTGAGGGAGTTGTGGGGTGAGGGTACTCCATCGCCCGTATTGCCCATGTAGTACAGGTAATACTTGTTGCCGAAACGGTGTACCGTAGGATTGTGTGTACACAGTCCGTCCCAGTATTCTGCGCCACGTGCAGGCAGGGCCACATCGCGGTGTGTGAATGGACCGAAGGGTGCATCGGATGTAGCGTGTGCCACTTCTGAATGGGTCACCCACGAGTTGAACCCCAGTTCCTTCTTCCAGCGCGAATAGAACAGATGATAGGTTCCGGCATCGTCCTTCACCATCGTTCCACACCAGATGAAATAGTCTGGATTCATCATCCGGGCTGTTTCAGGCACAGGTTGCACCAACGCATGGAAGTCAAGGTCATGTTCCTTGGGCGCACAGGCCACCAGCATACCTATACTCATTGCCCATAGTAATTTTCTACCTTTCATTTTGTTATCGGATTTAGTGATGGTTAAATAATAAGTTGGTACGTTTTTGCCTTGGATTGTTGAGGTATTTTGGAGTTGGGACGAAGGAGCATAGCGGGCTATGTGACTGAGGAACAACTTCAAAATAGCCAACAAGATAAGGGAAAGGCGTACCACGCTATCAAACATTTTGTGCCAGGTTATTTTTTTTAATCATCACTTACCTCAGGGCAACACCAACCGAGCGTATCGGATGTATTTGCGTTGCCATGTATAGGTGATGTGGATGGCATTGTCTGCACCCTGAATCACGGCTGGATAGGAATATTCACCGGGTAGGGTTTCCAAGTCGAGCAACTTGCTCCATCTTACGCCATCGGCCGATAGGAACACCGACAAGGGTGAACGTGGCCCGCCATGCTTGCCTGGGTTGTTTCCCACAGGATTGCACACCAGCAGGAAACGTCCGTCGTGCAAGGTTACGGCATCCAGTCCTGAATTGTTCTGCGGAAAATCCGTAAAGCTGACAGCACTCCAGCTGTCACCATTGTCGTGGCTGAAAGTCTGGGCCAGACGGCTGTTCTGCGAACGGGCTATCGCCTGTAAGGTGCCATCGGGATGGATGAGGATGGAGGGCTGGATGACATAGGCGGAGTCGGGTGCGTTGATGGGACCTACCTTGCGCCAGGTCTTGCCGTGGTTGTCGGAAATCTCAAAGTGTATGGACCAGCCGTTGCGCTCATCGCTCGATGGGGCAATGATGCGGCCATTGGCCAGCATCACAGGTTTGTTTTTGATGGCTCCAAACAGGCCATCCTTCATCACCTTATCGTGTTTCCAGTCAGTACCTTGGTTGTTGCTGCGTGCAATGTGTCCCTTCCATTCCTTCACCTTGGGTCCTGTCTTGTAGAACAGCAGCAACGACCCCTTTTCGGGCTGGAACAGCACGGGGTTCCAACAGGCATGTTGCGCATCGCGTGCAATCATCGTCGGAGTGCTCCATGTGCCTTCCTTCTCTTTCCTGGCACTCCAGATATCGACATCGTCGGCACTCTCTCGCGTGCCACCAAACCAGGCGGTCAGCAATGAGCCGTCGGGCAATTCCGTGATGGTGGACGCGTGGCACGATGGGGTGGGCGCTTGTTCTTTGAAAATGAACTCCTGCGTCAGCTCGTATGTCTCGTAGCGATACAATGCGAAACTGTTCTTCGTGGGCAAGGAGAAACAAATGTCTCCGTTTTCATCGGAATTTGCCACTGTCTGCGTTCCACTGCCACACACCGGTTCGAGCTTCATCCGCAGGTGTGCAGGAAGCCAGGTGTGTAGGCTCCGTGTCGGTTCTTCATTGTCCTCACGAAACACGAGGAAGTAACCCGAGTGGTCGGATGTGATGGATTGGAATCCCGTCCATGAGCGGCCGGAAGGTTCTTCGCCTATGGGGAAGATGAACCCCTGGTGAAGGTCGTTGCGCACCGCCTTGTATTTCTCCACGAATGGCTGTATGGCGGGTATGGCTTCCTGCGGCAAGCCAGTAGCCTCCATCCATGCAAGGGGTTCGCCCATCATGGCGATGGCAAACACATAGCTGAAATCGTAGCGTTGTGGTGCGAACGCATCGTTCTGTGGGTATTTGTCGGCATTGCGCCATTTGTTCAGGAATTCTATCTGCAACCGTTCTGGCTGCACATAGTGCGAAAGCTGCCACAGCGAGCGCAGGGTGCGGTAAGGGTAGTAGTTGCCCCAGTCGGTGTAACGGTTTTCAAGGAATATGTTGCCGTATTCGTTCATGGTGAGGAATCCGAATCGCCTGCCCGCTGTCACATCGAGGTTGAACACCACCTTTTGGCGGGTCGCTTCCATGACGCTGTCGAAAAGCTTGCGAAGATTCTCTTCCGCCGTTTTCGATGCAATGCGTATGCCGTCTATCTTGAAGTGGCAGATGCCATATTTCTTGTGTAATCCGATGATGGCGTTGGCATCGCGCTCCCAGTCGGCGAACTCGTCCTGTATGCTTGGGTTGAACCACAGTCCGATTTTCATGCCCAATCGGGTGGCCTTATCGACCACCGGCTGAAGTCCATGGGGAAACTTGATGGTGTCGGGTTCCCAATAGTCGGTCCTCGCCCAGATGTTCTCAAACGAGCCTTTGGCCACCTTTGAGTTGGGACTCTTGCCTGTCTGCCATCCGTCATCGAGTTGATACACGTCGATACCCATCTCATGGGCATAGTCAAGTTCACGGAGGCAGAATTGCTCGTTCACCCTCGAGTCCTGGCTGCGGTCGCCCCAGGTGTTCATCATCACCATCTCATCGCGCAGGGTGTGGAACTTGCGGAGTCTTTTCTGATAGCTGCGCAATGCCATCATGGCCGACAGGTCGCTGCCATCGGTCACTCCCAGCACACAGCCGTTGAGGCGTGTCCACTTGTCGGGCGCGATATGTTCGGGTGCCACCCCCAGGCCCGTCACCGTGAACGCTCCGAAATTGGAGATGAAGTCCGCACCGCCGTAGGCTATCTGTGCATCTGGATTGGGCGACTCTTTGATGAAGAACAAGCCTTGTGGGGTCTCGCCGTTATGGAGCAGCAGGAAGTTGCCCCGATGCGATGACTTGCGGTAGGAAATGAAGCGGTTCGTCCTTACCAGATTGTCGTTCCAGTCGGTCACATCCACCAGTTCCACCACCTTTCCGTGCCAGTGCTTCCCTTGCAGTTGTACACCATCGATGGTAGGTTCGCCAGCCAGCGTAATCATGTCGTGGGCCGACTCGATGTTCTTCTTATCCACTGTCCCGACCTTCTCCGCACTGCTTGCAGGAGCCACATGTCCTTTGATCCACGTGTCGCATGCAATGGCGGGGGTGTCGTCGTAGATGCGGAACACACGATGCACCTGCAGGCTATCCATCGTGTAATCCACATTCACTGCCAAGTATGCGTCGTGGATGTCGTTTTCGGCCACTCTCTCTACCTTCATCGAGGCGTTGGTGCCTCGATGCACCGATTTCGTAAGCACCATGTCGGCTATGGGTTGGCCAATGGGATAGGAGAATCCCTTTTCCTTGTTGACGATTGCCGTGGTACACAGGTTTCCTCCATTCCACGCAAACCGTCGCTCGATGCGCGCGTTGCCCATCACCAATGTGTCGTTGCTGAGGTGGGCATAGCTTTGTTGTTGGGCAAGCGAAACGTTGCTGCAGAAAACGAGGAATAGAGCCGATGAAATCAGCGATTTTCTTGATATGTGGTGTCGTAACGCATGGGATTGTTTGGTCATGGTGGCTATTTTCTGAATGAACATTCGGATTATTTGTTCCCCTTGAGGGCCTTGGCGGCAGCTTCGCGTTGCTTGCACAATTCGGTCCATTTAGGCGACTGTTCCTTGAGCAGGTTCAGGCGCTTGATGACCTCCGGGATGTCTATTTTCTGTGGGCACATCTGTGCACAGCTTCCACATTGCAGACATCGCGTGGGTTGCTTTTGTGGGGGCAGGGCTTCCAACTTCATGATGGGTACCAGCGAGAAGCCAAGGTTGAGGTCGTTGTAGGAGTTCATCAGCGAAGGGATGTCGAGTTCCTGCGGACAGCTGCTGCAGCAATATCGGCAGGCGGTACACGGCACGGAGTTGCGCTTCCTGTCGGCGATGGCTTGCAGCAACAGCTGTTCCTCGTCCGAGAGCAGGCTGACACGTTCGAAAGTGTGTACGTTGTCCTTCATCTGTTCCAAGCTCGACATTCCGCTCAGAATCATGGTAGGCTGGGGCACCGTCTGCAACCAGCGGAAAGCCCATGCCGCCACGCTCTCGTCGGGTCGTGCCTGGAGCAGGGGTGCAGCCTCCTCGGCCGACAGGTTGGCCAACAGGCCACCACGCACGGGTTCCATCACCCATAGTGGGATGTTCCGTTCGCGGAGCAACCGGCATTTCTTGTCGGCTTGCTGCAAGCTCCAGTCCAGGTAGTTCACCTGAAGCTGGCAGAAGTCCATGTGCGCCCCATAGGGAGAATCCAGAAAACGCAATAAGGTAGGATATTCGCCGTGGCAGGAAAAGCCAAGATGCCGGATCCTGCCTTTGCACTTCTGCTCCACGAAATAATCGAGCATTCCCCATTGTTCGTCAAGATATACGTCGATGGATTTCTCATACACGTTGTGCATGAGGTAGAAATCGAAGTAATCTACCTTGCACTTCTGCAGCTGTTCCTCAAACACTTCGTCGGGATGATACTCGCTGGCTATCTGGTGCCCGGGGTATTTGTTGGCAAGAAAGAAGCTGTGGCGGGGATAATGGCTCAAGGCTTCGCCAAGAACGATTTCCGACAAGCCGTTGTGATAAGGATAGGCCGTGTCGAAGTAGTTGATTCCATGGGCAATGGCGTAGGCTGTCATGGCTGCCACGGCATCACGGTCAATCGTCCCATCACTGTGTTGCGGCAAGCGCATCGCGCCGAATCCCAAATTGGAAAGTCTCTCTCCCTTGAATTCTTTGTAAATCATGGTTCATTGTTCATTTGTTTGTGCAAATATAGTAAAACTTGGAGAATGATACGGTGGTTTTGCCGATTTTTGGTTATCTTTACCGCCAATTTGTAGAAAACAGTAAACTTAGTAACGTGTAAGAAATAACTTATAACATTTTTACTTTAGGTTTTGGAGATTTTTTTGCTTGCTTTTTGAGGGAGTT
>DCGR01000077.1:11068-16304 GCA_002315285.1 Bacteroides sp. UBA1773
TGTGGATGGTCTCACGTTACAAATTACAAATTGTGGTAAGTTATTTTTTACACGTTACTTAATATGGCAGTTACTATCCAAAAAGTAGAGTCAAAAAGCGATTTGCGGAAATTCATTCGTTTCAACTGTGAGCTGTACAAACACAGTGCTTACAGCGTTCCAGACCTTTATCTCGATATGGTCCGAGTGTTCGACAGACGTAAGAACCCGGCATTCGAGTTTTGCGAAGCCGACTATTTCCTGGCATATAAGGAGGGGAAACTGGTTGGAAGGGTGGCTGCCATACTGAACCATCGGGCCAACGACACCTGGCACAACCGGATTGTCCGCTTCGGATGGATAGACTTCATTGACGATGTCGAGGTGTCGGAAGCCTTGATAAGGACAGTGACCGAATGGGGACTGCAACGCGGGATGACCACATTGGTGGGGCCGATGGGCTTCACCGACATGGATGCCGAGGGCATGCTCGTGGAGGGGTACGAAGAGCTGAGCACGATGGCTACGATTTACAACGATCCCTACTACGTCAAGCACATGGAACGACTGGGTTTTGCCAAGGAGATAGACTGGGTGGAGTACAAGCTGATGGTGCCCGACGTATTGCCGGAGAAATACAAGCGTGTGGCCGAAATCGTGATGAACCGCTATGGACTGAAAATCAAGAAGCTCACTCGACGCGAGGTGAGGAATACTGACTATCCACAACGGATGTTCGACCTGATCAACGAGGCCTACGCGCCTCTCTATGGGTATTCGAAAATGACCCAGAGGCAAATCGACCAGTACATCCGCGAATGGTTGCCTGTCATCGACCTGCGGATGGTGACAATCATCGAAAATGTAGCAGGCGATGTGGTGGGTGTGGGCATCTCAATGCCTTCCATGTCGGAGGCGTTGCAACGGTCGAAAGGCATGCTGTTCCCCTTCGGATGGTACTATTTTGTAAAGGCATTGTTTCTGAAACGTCCCAAGATGCTCGACCTGCTGCTGGTGGCAGTGAAGCCCGAATATCAGAACAAGGGTGTGAATGCGTTGTTGTTCTACGACTTGATTCCTATTTTCCAGAAAATGGGTTTCGAGTATGGCGAGACAAATCCCGAATTGGAAAGCAACGAACGTGTACAGGCACAATGGCAATACCTCGACATGCGGCAACACAAACGCCGTAGGGCCTTCAAGAAGACGATAGCATCCGATGTGCAACCATGACTTGTTCCCGCCACTGACAAAGGGCATGTCAAGGAGGCAACGATACCAAACAAAAACGACAAACTATTATGACAGAAGATACATTATTGCAGGATAACTCTCCTGTGGAATATAACGACGACAACATTCGCCATCTGAGCGACATGGAGCATGTACGGACACGTCCGGGCATGTACATCGGTCGCCTTGGCGATGGATCGCATCCCGAAGACGGCATCTACGTGTTGCTGAAGGAGGTCATCGACAACAGCATCGACGAATTCAAGATGCATGCAGGTAAGAAAATCGAAATCACCATCGACGACAACCTAAGGGTAAGCGTACGCGATTATGGACGTGGCATACCTCAAGGCAAGCTGGTCGAGGCTGTGAGTGTGCTCAACACCGGAGGAAAGTACGATAGCAAGGCTTTCAAGAAGAGTGTGGGACTGAATGGCGTGGGCGTGAAGGCTGTGAATGCGCTGAGCGCTCATTTCGTGGTCGAAAGCTACAGGGAGGGAAAGGTGCGTAGGCTGACGTTCGAGAAGGGCGTGTTGCTGACCGATACGACTGATGACTGGATGGGTGAGTCGGGTACATTCATCGCATTCGAACCCGATAGCACAAAATTCGTGGGCTATAAGTTCAAGTCGGAATTTGTGGAAATCATGTTGCGCAACTATACCTACTTGAACACCGGACTTGCCATCATCTACAATGGCGAACGCATCCTCTCGCGCAACGGTCTGGTCGATTTGCTTACCGACCGCATGACTACCGAGGGTCTCTATCCCATCGTCCACCTGATAGGCGACGACATAGAGATTGCCTTCACCCACACCAGTCAGTATGGTGAGGAGTACTATTCGTTTGTGAACGGACAAAACACCATCCAGGGTGGTACCCATCAGAGTGCATTCAAGGAACACATCGCCCGGACCATCAAGGAGTTTTTCAGCAAGAACTTCGAGTACAACGACATCCGCAACGGCCTCGTGGCTGCTGTGGCCATCAATGTGGAAGAGCCTATGTTCGAGAGCCAGACGAAAATCAAGTTGGGGTCTCTCTACATGTCGCCCGACGGGGTGAGCGTCAACAAGTATGTTGGCGATTTCATCGGCACACAAGTCGATAACTACCTTCACAAGAACACCGACATAGCCAATGTCATCCTGCAGAAAATACAGGAATCCGAGCGCGAGAGAAAGGCCTTGGCAGGTGTTACCAAACTGGCGCGCGAACGTGCCAAGAAGGCCAATCTGCACAATCGGAAACTGCGCGACTGTCGTTTTCACCTCAACGACGCCAAAGGTGAGCACCAGGAGGAAAGTTGCATCTTCATTACCGAGGGCGATTCCGCAAGTGGTTCCATCACAAAAAGCCGCGATGTCAATACGCAAGCCGTGTTCAGCCTGCGTGGCAAGCCGCTCAATTCCTACGGACTCACCAAGAAGGTGGTCTATGAGAACGAGGAATTCAACCTGCTGCAAGCTGCGCTGAACATCGAGGACGGCTTGGAGGGACTGCGATATAACAAGGTGATTGTCGCCACCGATGCCGATGTGGATGGTATGCACATCCGTCTGCTCATGATTACCTTCTTCTTGCAATTCTTCCCCGACCTCATCAAGAAGGGACACGTGTATATCCTTCAAACTCCGCTATTCCGTGTCCGCAATCGCAAGAAGGGTGAATACAACACCGTCTATTGCTATTCGGAGGAAGAGCGTCTTGCTGCCATAGAGCAGTTGCAACCCAATCCTGAAATCACACGTTTCAAGGGCTTGGGCGAGATCTCTCCCGACGAGTTCCGGAATTTCATCGGACCCGACATGCGGCTGGAACCTGTGACATTGCGCAAAAACGACTTGGTGAACGAGCTGTTGGCATTCTACATGGGAAAGAACACCATGGAACGCCAGGGGTTCATCATCGACAACCTCGTGGTCGAGGAGGATATAGAGAAGGATTTGCAAAAGGAACTCAAGGAACGTAAAGCGATATGAAAAAAGTGGTATTTCCCGGATCGTTCGACCCTTTCACCCGTGGACACCAATCCATTGTGAATCGTGTGCTGCCGTTGGTCGATGAGGTGGTGATTGCGATTGGAGTGAATGAGGGCAAGCATCAGGAATTTCCGCTCGATGAGCGTGTCGCTTCCATCAAGCGGCTGTATGCCAACGAACCGCGCGTTAGCGTGGTAACTTATCGGGGACTCACCATGGACCTATGCCGGGAGCAGGGGGCACAGTGTATTGTTCGTGGCATACGCAGTGTGCAGGATTTCGAGTATGAACGCAATCTGGCCGACTGCAATCGGAAACTGTCAGGGATAGAAACCATCTTGCTGTTCTCCGAACCCGAATATGCCATGATTAGTTCATCGGCTGTGCGCGAATTGTTGCATTATGGAAAAGATATAACTGATTTTATGCCAATATGAAACCGAAATTGTATATTTTAGGATTGATGCTGGTCTGTGCAGACATGGTAGCTGCACAGAATACAACGGATTCGCATCAGCTGTTGTTGCGTAAGCTTGCCATGAGCGAGATTGCCATTCAGACATTCTATGTGGACAGTGTCGATGAAAACAAACTCATCGATGCCACTATCACGGAAATGTTGAAAACACTTGACCCACATTCCACCTACCTCACGGCCAATGAGGCTCGTGAATCCAATGAACCCCTACAGGGAAACTTCGATGGTATCGGCATACAGTTCAATATGGCCGAAGATACACTGTTTGTCATCCAACCCATCTCTGGTGGACCATCAGAAAAAGTGGGTATCATGGCGGGCGACCGCATCGTGAAGGTCAATGAGGAGATCATCGCCGGAGTCAAAATGGGAACCGAGGACATCAAGAAACGGCTGAAGGGTCCCAAAGGCACCAAAGTGGATTTGGAGATTTGCCGACGTGGCGTGAAGGATGCCCTACACTTCACTGTCACACGCGACCGAATACCTGTTTACAGTTTGATAGCTGCTTATATGATTGACGACACCGACGTGGGTTACATCAAACTCGATCGGTTCGCCCTCACCACACACGACGAATTTGTGGACGCACTTGAGAAACTGCAGAAAAGAGGAATGAAAAAGCTTGTCCTCGACCTTCAAGGCAATGGTGGGGGACTGTTGTCCACTGCGGCCGACATCTGCAACGACTTTTTGGATGCGAAGCAGCTGATGGTCTATACCGAAGGACGTGTGTCGCCCCGACGTGAGTTTCATGCCAAGGGAAATGGCTGCTTCCGCGATGGCGGGCTTGCTGTGCTCATCGATGAATACTCCGCTTCGGCCAGTGAAATCGTGACAGGTGCCTTGCAAGACTGGGATCGTGCCATTGTCGTTGGTCGTCGCAGCTTTGGCAAGGGACTCGTGCAGCGTCCCGTCGACTTGCCCGACGGATCGCTCATGCGCCTTACCGTGGCGCGATATTACACGCCTTCTGGTCGATGTATTCAAAAGCCCTACTCCGATAACGACAATTACGATGAGGAATTGCTCCGCCGTTACAAGCATGGTGAGATGCAAAGTGCCGACAGCATCCAATTCCCCGATTCCTTGAAATATCAGACATTGAAGGAACATCGCACCGTGTATGGTGGTGGAGGCATCATGCCCGATTATTTCGTACCCCTCGACTCTGCGCAATACACGTCCTATCACAGGGCATTGATAAATAAAGGTGTTGTGGTTAAGGCGCATTATCAGTTTATCGACCAGTATCGCAAGGAGTGGCAGAAGAAATATGAAAGCTTCGCCTTGTTCAAGCGTAAGTTCGAACCTTCAAAAAGCATGATGAAACAGCTGAAGGAGTTGGGTTTGCAGATGGGGGTGAGTCCTAAGGATGAAACGGAATATGAAAATTCGTTGCCTATGCTGCAGTTGCAGCTGAAGGCGCTCATCGCACGCGACCTTTGGAATATGAACGAATACTACGAAATCATCAACGCTAACAACCAAAGCCTCAAAAAGGCAGTGGAACTCTTGCGTGAGAAATGATGATTCATCGTAACTATTCAGGCCGTGTAAG
>DCGR01000026.1 GCA_002315285.1 Bacteroides sp. UBA1773
ATTCAAGAAGTTTCATGAACAATTGTTTTACGCAGCAAAGGCACGGAATGTAAATGCAACAAACAAATATCCATTCGGTTAAATGCGGATAATCATAAAAAAATCTCCAGACTACAAAATTTCAAAGAACAATATAGTGTTAAACAGACGTAATAATTATAGTTGGCTAAATGGCTGACTTTTTAAAGTGGACTCGCTATTTATTTACACACAGTTCCTTATCTGTAGGATTCCTTCAGTATGCCGACTATCTCATGGTGTGTCAGTGGCCGGATGTCCTGGGTGGAGAGCCGTGCCATGACATGGATGGCGTTTTCGGCCATTTCGTCGAACTCCTCGGGATGGATGCCATAGTCGCTCATCTTCAGGTTGTGAACGTCACAGGCTTCCTCCAACGCCATCAGGGCATCGATGAAATCCTCAGGCTTCGTGCTGTCGGCCTTACCCATCCAACGCGCCATGTTGACGAAACGATCATCGGCCACATGCTGCTTGATGATGGTTGTGAAATAAGCCTTCGAGAGCATGAGCAGTCCCGCACCATGGGGCAGCTGTTCGTGGTAGGCAGAGAGTGCGTGCTCGATGCTATGCTCTACGGTGCAGGTGGAACAATCCATGGAATAGCCCCCGAGAGTGTTTGCAAATGCCACATGAGTGCGTGCCTCCAGATTGCAGCCATTCTTGTAGGCAATGGGCAGATACGTTGCCACTTCCTTGATGGCTGTCTGCTGCAGCATGTCGCTCATGAGATTGGACGACTTACAGATGTAGCCTTCGAGCACGTGAAACAGGGCGTCGAAACCTTGGAAGGCCGTGAAACGTGGGGGTACTGACAGCATCAGTTCGGGATCGACAATGGCGTAGGTGGCACAGCGGCTTGCCATGCCGAGCTTCTCCCTTGTGTGGAGATTGGTGATGACAGCATTGGCATCGACCTCGCTGCCAGTGCCGGCCGTAGTGGAAATAGCAATCCAAGGCAGAGGTTCCGCATGCAATGGCTGGCGCTTACCCGTTCCGCTCATGGCATAACGCCACAAGTCACCGGTGTTGGTGGCATTGAGGGCAATGGCCTTGGCAGCATCCATCACACTGCCTCCACCAAGAGCCACAATGAAGTCGCAATGGTTTTCGAGTGCGACAGCGGTACCACTTTCGACACATTCCTTGGTGGGATTGGCTGACACCTTATCGTACACGACAACCTCGATGCCTGCCAGGGCCAGCTCCTGCCGTGTCCTTTCCAACGAGCCGTTGCGCCGAGCCGACTGACCATTGCTGATGGCAAGCAGTGCCTTCTGGCCTGGCATGGGCAGCGTGTGGAGCAACGTCAGTTTTCCTGCTCCGAAATAGAGCTTTGTGGGTGCGGGGAAGTTAAAATCCAAGCGTGTCTTCATCTTTTCAATCATTCTTTCATGTAAATAAAATCTCATGTCAGTCCCCCCCCTAGCTGAGGGGGGACTGACTACCACCTCATTTCAAAGGCACCAACTTCACCTCGAACAGGTATTCCTGACCTGCAGCCAGCTGAGTGTGGAAGCCCACGCAGGTGGCATCGGCTTTTTCGTAAGGATGTTCTGACTTGCAGGGCCACGTGCCGGCCTTTATCTTTATGGGGGCTTTTATTTCTATGGCCAGTTGTTTGCCATTGCGTTCGAGCAGGATGCGGCTATCCGACTCTACTGTCACCTTGGTTTCCTTGGTGGTGACCATAGTCCACTGCATCTTCGAGTTCTTCTTTGCCTGTACGGTGTCCTTGATTTCAAGCACCTCTTCGTTGAAGAGGCAGATGCGGCGTGTGGCCTTTTCGGCATCGGCAATGACAGGAGTCATGTCGATGACGGCACCACGACGGTCACCGGTGTCGAAAGTCTCGGTCATGGGCGAATGGGCATCGGAAATGAACTTCTCGTCGTTCAGAGTGATGGTGTTGTGATACTTGTTGTTGTAGCGCAGCAAGTCCCAACGTTCGGATTTCTGGGTCATGGTCCAGAGGTCAACACCTGCCGACTCTACCGTGTAGTAGCCCTCGCTACCCTGGTCGATGGCCCAACGCTCTCCGTTGGCCTCGAACACGAAGGAGCCCGCATCCATGTGGCCGTGGCTGATGAAAGCCCGTCCGCCCTTCACGCCAAAGAAAGCGGCATTGGGGTCGTTGCAAGCCGAGCGGGTGACATATACAGGGGTCATGCCCTTGCCGCTCCAGGTGAGTTCCGTCGGGGCAGGGATGTTGGACATGTCGAGGTCCTTCGTATAGACAAGTACGGATGGCAGCAGACGGTGGGTGAGCTGTTCAGGGGTTTCCTTGATGTGTTTCATTTCCCACCACAGCAACGAGGGATCGTTGAGCTTGGCAGCAAAATAGAACATGGTGGGGTCGAACCCTGCCTTGGGCAACTCGTGGGAGCCAGAGTCGTAGAAGTTGTAATAGACGCCCGAAGGAGCCACCATGTTGAAATAGAAATGTGCTGACTGAAGGAAGGCCGGTGTCTCGTAGGGTTCCCAGCCAGCGCTCACCAGCGAGGCGTTGATCATGCAGTTGAAGCCAGTGCCGTAGCCCCAGTAGCTGAATCCTTCAGGATAGCAACCGTCGGGCTCATACTCGCCGATGGGCAGCTTGATGATGTCGTAGTACATGTCGAGCACCTGCTGTGCCTTCTCCGTCTTCTTGTCGTACATGGCTAGCGCAGCCATCACCAGTCCAGAGTTGCACACCTGATTCCAGTTATACACACTTTGGTGCCAGCCTTGGTACTTACCGGTGAGCGACTCGTCCCAACCTTTCGTCTCCACGGCGTCTTCGACCATCCGCTTGGTTTCGTCGGACAGTTTGTCGTAGAGCCAGTCGTAGCCGATGGCCATCGCCATGGCCATTTCACCCACATCGAGGAAGTGCGAAGGATTCCAATCCACAAACGACGAAGCCTTTTCGAGGCGTTTCACTGCAGCGTTGAGATACTTCTCGTCGCCGGTCATGCGATAAGCATACGACAAGGCATAGACTTCCTTCACATACGTGGCACAAACGCCGAGGAGCCGCTTGCCCTCCTTCTTGCGTTCCAACGGTTCGCTTTCCACAGCCGCATCGGCTGTCTTGAAGATGTTCGCTTCCACGGTGCGAAGTTCTTCCGACTTCTTGAGATTCTCGCGAATCTTGTCTTCCTCACCCGCCTTGAGCAGCAGACAAGGATGGATGACTTTCTCCTTTGTCACCAACGGCCCCGTAGGCTTACCGGTGCATGCAAGGCCGACGAAAGCCATGCAGGCACACAACACACACATTTTCGTAATGCCAATGATTCTTTTCATGATTGTGTTCACAGGTTCGTGTTGTTTTCGAATTGCAAACCGACCAGCCGAACCCATTATCTTGTCCGTTTGCGTTGCTTCATATATCCCCCTTATTTCGCTCCGGCATACGCAGGACTCACCAGATTCTCGCGCGCACCGCCTCGGCTCATGGCCGCCCAACAGATGCCGCGCTGCATGATGGCGAGCGTCGGGCCTTTCAGGTCGGCAGCCGTGTGGGTAAGCGACGAATAGAACACGCGCCCCTGGCCATAATGTTTCTTCCACACCACCGGCATGATGCAGCCTTCGATCCAAGGAGCGCCATTGCCACTGAAACGTGTGGTGGCCAACACCTTCACGTTCGGATCGACGTGCATGTAATATTGTTCGCTCCGCATTGGGAAGTCGTCGATGTCCTTCGTAATGGGGTCGGCATGGTCGGTGATGTTCACCACATAGTCGGTCTGGTTGCCAGGATGTGCCACCCACTGTCCACCTATCATGAACTGGTATTCCGGGTTGTTGCGGAAAGCATCACCCGTGCCGCCATGCCAGCCGGCCATGCCGGCGCCACCCTTCACGGCCTGCAGCAGTCCGCGCTCTTCGTCGGCGTTGATGCTACCCATGGTCCAGGTCTGCACAATCACATCTACCCGGCTCATCAATGTCTGGTCCTTATAGACTCCCAAGCTGTCGGAAACGATGACCTGCGCCCCTTCCGACTGCATCCTTGGATGCAGTCGGAAGGGGCGCAGGT
>DCGR01000035.1 GCA_002315285.1 Bacteroides sp. UBA1773
TGCTCGGGCATGACCCACTCTGCCGCCATGGCATCGGAGATCCTTCCGGGCAAGACCCTCCTCGAAGCCCTCAACACCGACCTTGTTTGCGACGCCATCAACACCGCCATGCGCGAGCTGTTCCTCCAGATCGTGTATGGCCGCACCCAGTCCGCATTCTCCGAGGGAGGACTCATCGTGGGCGCTGGCTTGGAGGACCTTGGCAAGGGCCTCGTGTCGCAAGTGGGCACACTCTATGGCACAAAGGTGAAAGGCACCCGTTATCTGCAGCTCACTGAAGGCTACATCACCAAGATGTTCCTCGACAAGGACGACCAGGTGTGTGGCTACGAATACGTCCACATGGGCAAGTTCATGGATGCCATCAAGAAGGGCGTTCCTGCCGACGAAGCACTCAAGTCGGTGACAGGCACTTACGGACGCACCAAGGAAGAGCAGGGCGTAGTACGCTCCATCGACCCACGTAAGAACTGATTTATTTACTATTGGACAATTTAGACACACGCACACACACGCACCAATAGTTCGATAAACTACACAATGATCAGTAAATAGTAAAATAGTAAATAAAAAACATGATTCGTGAAGTAAAATTTGAATCTCAAGACCGTCGCATGAAGCAGGTTGAAGCTGCTCTCAGTGCTGCCGGCATCGCTTCCATCGAAGAAGCCAATCAGATATGTGAAGAATATGGTCTGGACCCATATCAGACTTGTGAGGATACGCAGAAAATCTGCTTCGAAAATGCAAAGTGGGCCTACGTGGTAGGTACCGCCATTGCCCTGAAGAAAGGCTGCAGTAATGCAGCCGATGCAGCCGAAGCCATCGGCCTGGGCCTGCAGGCATTCTGCATCCCCGGTTCCGTAGCCGACGACCGTAAGGTGGGCATCGGCCATGGCAACCTCGCCGCCCGTCTGCTCCGCGAAGAGACCCAGTGCTTTGCCTTCCTGGCAGGCCACGAGTCGTTTGCAGCAGCCGAAGGCGCCATCAAGATAGCCGAAATGGCAAACAAGGTGCGCAAGAACCCGCTGCGTTGCATCCTCAACGGATTGGGCAAGGACGCCGCCATGATTATCAGCCGCATCAACGGTTTCACCTACGTACAGACACAGTTCGACTATTTCACCGGTGAGCTCAAGGAAGTGAAGCGTACCGCTTACTCCGATGGCCCACGCGCCAAGGTCAACTGCTACGGAGCCGACGATGTCCGCGAAGGTGTCGCCATCCTCTGGCACGAGAATGTCGATGTCAGCATTACCGGCAACTCCACCAACCCGACACGCTTCCAGCACCCCGTAGCCGGCACCTATAAGAAGGAACGCATCCTGGCAGGCAAGCCCTACTTCTCAGTGGCCAGCGGTGGAGGCACAGGCCGTACGCTCCATCCCGACAACATGGCAGCAGGTCCCGCCTCTTACGGCATGACCGACACCATGGGTCGTATGCACTCCGACGCACAGTTCGCAGGATCTTCCTCAGTGCCCGCACACGTCGAGATGATGGGATTCCTCGGCATTGGCAACAACCCCATGGTGGGATGCACCGTGGCATGTGCCGTAAACGTATCGCTCGCGCTCAGCAAGTAATCGGATTATACCCATCCCCCATACCAAGGCCACCCAAGGTTCCTTCCGGATTCCTGGGTGGCTTTTTTCATGTGAATTGTTCATGGATTATTCCCTGTTTCCGAAATCATTCGTAACTTTGTCATCGGCAAGCATGGCTGTCCAGTCGCGTAGTCATTCGTCACGTGCGGAAGTGATGCCAAAATCAGGTCGCCCCGCAATGGGTCATGTCAATCCATGAAAGACGGTCACCTTAGTCCAACCTCGGAAAAGCCGTCAACCCAGTGGACGCTAACCATAAACAACGAACACGAATGCCGTAAGGCTAATGCGAAAGATCATGCCAACATATACCACTAACAAACAATATCGATTAACATGAAAAAAGAAAACAAAATGGTTTACGTGCCACCAACCATAAAGGTGGTAAAAGTCCGAGAGAGTAAAATGCTATGTCAAAGTCCTTATGGCTTCTACAGCCCTGTTACAGTTAATGATGGTTATGGAGATGGTGAAGAACTTGATTGAAAAGATGGTTGACGTTGTCGTTGTTGTGACAATGTTGATGTTATTGGATTGTGACAAGGCCAACGATTTGTCAGATAGCTCCCAAAACAAAAAATCTGAAAAAACAGAGCCTACTTTGAAGGTGCTTGTGGCAAAAGGCAACTCACGTGTAGTTGTCGCTGAAAAAGCTGTGACATGGACGGTTAACGACAAGATCTTTGGATTTTATGAGAAGGATGAAGCCATGAGGCAAGTCGTATTCCAATACAAAGGACAAACGAAAGGTGAATACATTGAGTTTGAACTCATATCAGGCACAGTAAGCGATGTCACGAATGGTACGATTTTCTATATGGTTTATGCGCCAAGCTACGAGAATAGTATCTCGAATGGACAACTGACAGTAAACTTAACAAACCAAACAGGAACGTTAGACCAATTGGGGGCATATAACTATATGTATGCCAGCGGAACAGTGAGTGGCAATACGTTGATTTTATCGTTCGCCAATCAAATCGCGCTGCTAAAACTTCATGACATGGATTTTCCTAATGCGGTTACCACACTGACTATAAATGGTGAACAAATTTCTGATGAGGCAACCCTTGATTTGAAAACAGGTTCATGGACTTTAGGACAACCGTCTCCTCTGATAATCAATAATGCTGTTGAAAAGAATACAGATATTTATGTTGCCATTTTTCCTTGCACTTCCAAGATGTTTGTCGATTTGCATGAAGGTACGAATTATCACAGCCGTTCAGTGTTGAACGACAAGGAATTTTTGAAAAGTAAATTGTATGGCTTAGACTGTTCAAGTGCTAAATGTTTGGCTGATGACGCAAAATGGGCAACTGACAGTATCATTTATACCCCAGGACAGTTACGGAACTTCATGTCGAGCATCTCTGCAACTAATGACTATGCAAACAAGACGGTGAAAGTAGGTGCAGACATCGCAGTAGCTGATAACTGGTCGTATTCTACTTTTGGAAACTTCAAAGGCATCTTCGATGGAAAGGATCACACGGTTTCCTTAAACGGTACGACCAATGGGCCTCTATTCAATGAAATTGGTGCAGCAACAGTTAAAAACATCATGGTCGCGGGAAAAGTGAACATGCCATACGTAAAAGCAAGCATAAGCTACACAGGGGGTATTACAGGATTGATGGTCAAATCGGAATCTAATACAAGTTGTGCATCACTCGAAAACTGTATCAATAAAGCGAGTGTCACGAGTAGTGTTTCCACTAGTTCGTTTATAGGAGGATTAGCTGGAAAAGCGGAGAAAAATGCACTTATAAAAGATTCTACGAATGAAGCTTGTGTGACTTGCAATGACAATGCATCATCATGTGGCATAATGGTTGGAGGTGTTGCGGGACAAATCAATGGCACTATTGTTGATTGTATGAGTATGGGCGATGTTACAATCAACACGACATGCAATAACTTGTATGTTGGAGGAATTGCCGGAGTCGCATATGGTAGTAAAGACACCTACATATCAACTATCAAAGGTTGTTCGACGGCAAACGAAAGTAGCATTCAGGTGATGAGTGGTTCAAACATAACGGACGAGATAAGAGCAGGTGGAATTACAGGAAATGGAATGGGTAATTTGTATGCTTGTACGAATAATAGTAGCATTTCAATCCAAGGTAAGGCCAAATCTGTTTTTCTTGGTGGATTGTCTGGGCACATAGGTGATACGGGAATCAATCTTTCAATACAATGTGTTTGCAACCATGGTAACATATCTAATACGGCTACAATTTCAAACAACTCGAATGTGGGAGGTTTAGTGGGAAAGTTGAATCTCGGGAACATTACTTTGACTGGTGCGTATAGTGTTGCGACGAGCATTAATGATTCGAATAATGGCACAAAACATGTGGGCTCGTTTGTCGGTAATATAAATCCTGGTAATATTTCTCTAAACAGTTGCCATGTCCAGTCCCTATCCGGCATGAACGCAAGTGGTTATGGGGATTCCTCTTCTGGTAGGGTAGAGGGACATGCAACCGTTGCAGAGATGCAGACGGCTGATTTCGTGGGGGCTCTGAACTCTGGACTGGCGGCGTGCCCCTATCGCTTCGTGATTCGGGATGGGGACTTTCCTGCCATAGAGAAGCGACCTTGACCATTGGGCTGATGCGTGCGACAAGCCCCGCCTACCTGTGTGGTGGACGGGGCTTGAAATTTTTTTTTGGGGGGGGGAGTGGGTGACGCGGGCTTACCGTGCTGCCGGCACAAGGCTCCAGTTGCTGGAGAAATAGGCGCGCGTGAGGGCTTGCTCGAGATTGGTGTTGGCCGTGCGGCGGGCAAGGTCGAGTAGATCGTGATAGAGATAGAGCTGGAGCCAATAGCCGTAGTCGTATTGCTGACGGAGGGTCTTGGGCTGACGGTAGAGTGAGTACCAGCTGAGGTCGATGCCGTAGGTGCGTGCCAGCTGCTGGGCTTGCTCTGCCCGCTGCCAGGTGGCGGTGGCTACCTGCCGGAACAGGGTTTCGTAGTCGTGACAACGCATGTCGGCGATGGGGATGATGGCGGCGGTGTCGGCGATGCCAAGTGCCGCAAGGCTGGCTTGCTCGTCGAACTGCTGGTCGCCATCCCAATCGAACCGGATGGTGTCGAAGAATCCGTTGTTGTCGGTGTCCTCGTATTTCACTACGGGAAAGCGCTCGGGCAGTGCCTGCTGACGCTCGGGCCCATAGACATCGTAGAGGCCGCCCATGTTCTGATAGTATTCTCCCCGCTGGTCGATGCGCCACGCGCCCCACTCTGCTCCATAGAGGTGTATCTTGCCGTCGATGGGACTGACGTAGAGGGAACCGTGGCCGGAGTTGTCGGAGTCGAACTCCCCACGGTCGCCGATGGCATCGGCCTGGGGGTTGTTGTCGAGTCCGCCGTTGCGCTTTCCGACCTTGTAGAGGTCGAGTGGCTGATAGAGCTCTACGCGCTCCCAACGCTTGCAGTCGTCGTCTTCATCGAAGGAGAACCAGACGCGGTCCCACCGGCCGTCGCCGAAGATGAAGGAGAAGCACTCCTTGTCGTTGGGGAAGATGAGCTCGGTGTTCTGCCTCCACTTGGGGTCGAGGAAGTAGCAGTCGGCTTCGGGGAGTCCGCGGAGCTGCTGATAGACGTGGCGATACTGGGTGTAGGCTGCGGGATTCTGGGAATGGAAGTGAACGGTCATGTCGAGGTCGAGGGGATTCTCGGGGTTGTTGTCGTTGTCGAGATCGACACAGACTGCCGCCCACGACATCTTGCCGTTGGGGTTGCGGCCGAAATTGGACTCACCTCCCTGGTCGCAGAGGCGGACGGTCATCTCAGTGAGGCCGTCGTTGTCGGAGTCGAGGAAGAGGAAGGGGTTTTCCCAGTTGAGGCTGACGTCGGTCATCCGTTCGGGGGTGCCGTGGAGCTTCAGGAAGGCGGAGTTGCCGTTGTAGTCGGTGTAGAAGTCGGCCAACCCGTTGTGGAGCCAGCAGCGGAGCTGGAAGGTGTTGAAGTCGATGTAGTTGAACACATTGTCGCGGTCGAGGTCGATGACGTACATGTAGTGTCCGGAGCCGGGGCTGTTGTCGCCTTCCTTGCGGTTCTCGACCACCAGCTGGATGTCGGCATGGCCATCGGAATCGGTGTCGGTCCAGTCGATGATGAGGTCGTCGTAGGAGCCGTAGAGTCCGTCGCGGTTGCGGTCGATCATGAGGCAGTCGTTGACTTGGTCGCCGGCAAGGTCGCCGATGCGCATGTTGTGGTCGTCGTCGATCCACTGGATGGGTGTGCCGTTGGCGGTGACGGTGCGGAGGATGTCGGGCTTTCCGTCGCCGGTGATGTCGTAGTAGCTGATGGTGGAGCCTGCGAGGGGCGGTGCCAGGCGCAGGGCGTTGAGCTGGGTGGACGCGTTCCACCATGCGGTGGGCCCTTGCACGGTGATGGTGCGGAGCAGTTTCTCGGTGGCGCCCATGGATGCGACTGCAAGGAGGGCAAGGAGGATGAGGATGGATGGTCGTTTCATGTTTGGTTGTTGTTTGTTTGGGGTGAATGACTTATTGTGGCTGGTTGTCGCGCAGCGCCAACTGGGGCAGCCGGATGGCTGTGCCCACGAAGGTGTGGTGGGCCTGGGGCAGGTTGTTGTGGGCCACGATGTAGGGCCAGTAGCACCGCCGGCCATAGTAGCGGAGCGACAGGGCTGCGAGGGTTTCTCCGTAGATGAGCGTGTGGGTGTCGATGGTGCCCACGATGCGCAGCCGGGTGGTGTCGGCCTCGGTGACCCTTGGGTCGTCGGGGCAGAGGCTTGCCAACTGGTCGCGGGTGAGGGGTTGTGGGGGGGCGATGGGTGTGGCGCGATGGAGCAGGGTGATGGCGTCGGGGGTGGTGGCGATGGTGTCGGACTCGCTCTCGAGCGACTCGTCGAGTTGTGTGTAGCGGGTCCCGGTGGTGTCGGGCCAGATGACATTGAACATGTAGCATATCCCACATGCCATTATGACGAGCATGAGCACGCCCCAGAAGCTCCATCCGAAGAACCGGTGGAAGGATGCTGCCGTAGCGGAGGGGTCGGAGACTGGCGGCTGGGACGTGGGGTGGGGGACGGCCGTGTCGCCGGGGCGGGTTGCCTCGGTGATGTCAGCGATGGTGTCGGGGGTGGCTTGGTCGTCGTCGAGCAGCGTGTCGGGCATCAGCCCGTTCTCCCATGCCGCTTCGGGTGCCAGCGGGGTGGCATCGGCGGATGTGGACCCGTAGATCGGGGTGGTCTCGAAGCAGGAGAAGGGCTCGTTGATGATGTCGCGCATGGACGTGTCGGGGGTGAAGGTGACTTTCTGATGGCCTCGGATAAGGATTCTTTCACCGGTGTTGACATCGACGCTTTCGCGGGGTTCCACCATGATGAGCTTGAATGTGCCAAGTCCCTTGACCTTGACGTATTTGTCGCGTGGCAACACTTCGGCTATCAGCTTGAAGCATTCGGCGGTGAAGGCATTGTCGGGGGTGAGGGCTGAGGATGGAATCTTTTCGTTCATCGGCGTAGTAGGGGGGGGCGTGACTATTTGTTTTGCTCCTTGAGCGTGGTGGCGGGCCTGAAGTTGAGTACGAGCTTGGGGGGGACGAGCATGCGTTGGCCCGTGACGGGATGGACGCTGATGCGCTCGTTCTTCTTCTTGACCTCGAAGGTGCCGAAGGAGGGCACTACGACCTGATTGCCTTGGGTGAGCTGTCCGGCCATTGCCTTGACAAGTGTGCGGACGCGGCTGTTGGCCTCGCGTGAGGTGCATCCGGTGCGTTCGGCCAGTGCTGCAATGAATTCCTTGTTGTTCATGTTGTTGTGGTGGCATAGAGGTCGAACTCATCGGCCTTGGTGATACGGACTTGGTAGAAACAGCCGCGACGCAGCTGGCGCCGGGCGGCGGGGACAAGCACTTCGGGATCGACCTCGGGACTGTCGAACTCGGTACGTCCGACGTAATAGTCGCCTTCGCGACGGTCGATGATGATGCGCTGGGTGGTGCCGACCTTGCCTTGCGACAATTCGGCGGAGATGCCTTGCTGCAGGGCCATGAGCTGGTCGAGGCGCTGCTGCTTGACTTGGGCGGGGACGTCGTCGGCATAATGTGACGCGCTGTAGGTGCCTTCCTCTTCGCTATAGGCGAAGGCTCCCAACCGCTCGAAACGGATGTCGGCGACAAACTGCATGAGCTGGCGGAAATCGTCGTCGGTCTCGCCGGGGAAACCGACCATGAGGGTCGTGCGCAGATGTATGCCGGGCACTTCACGCCGGATGGTGGCGAGTAGCCCGTAGGTCTGCTCGGCCGTGATGTGTCGCCTCATGCGGGCTAGCACTGGGGTGCTGATGTGCTGGAGGGCAATGTCGAGATAGCGGCACACGTTGGGATTGTCGCGCATGACGCGGAGCAATGCGAGTGGGAAATGTGTGGGGTAGGCATAATGGAGGCGTATCCATTCGACTCCTGGGATGTGGGCCATCTGCTCCACCAGTTCGGCGATGCTCTGACGGCCGTACAGATCGACTCCGTAATAGGTGAGCTCCTGGGCGATGACCTGAAACTCCTTGACGCCTTGTGACACCAGCCAACGTACCTCTTGGAGGATTTCGGGCATCGGACGCGACACATGTCGCCCGGTGATGATGGGTATGGCGCAATAGGCGCAATGGCGGTCGCACCCTTCGGAAATCTTGAGGTAGGCATAATGGGGTGGGGTGGTGAGATGGCGCGGGGTGGCATGGGCTTCGGACGCGGGACCGGACGTGAGCTGACGGACAATCCCGTCCCAATCGAACTTGCCGAAGAACGAATCGACTTCTTGGATCTCTTCGCGCAACTCATGGAGATAGCGCTGGCTGAGGCACCCCATGACGAAGAGCTTCAGCAGCCTGCCCTGCCGCTTCCGCTCGCAGAGCTCCAGGATCATCTGTATGCTTTCTTCCTTGGCATCGCCAATGAAGCCACAGGTGTTGACCACCGCATACTGACCCGTGAGCCGCCTTGCGTTGTGGACGACCTTGAAGCCTGCCGACTCCAGCTGGCTCATGAGGCGTTCGGAATCGACCAGATTCTTGGAACACCCCATGGTGATGACATCGACGATGGGTGGCTTCATGAGAAAAGCGAGTTGACAAAGGCCTTTTTGTTGAACAACTGCAGGTCGGCGATGCCTTCGCCCAACCCGATGTACTTGACGGGAATCCTGAACTGGTCGGAAATACCCAACACGACTCCGCCCTTGGCTGTGCCATCGAGCTTGGTGATGGCCAAGGAGGTGACCTCGGTGGCCTTGGTGAACTGTTTGGCCTGCTCGAATGCGTTCTGCCCGGTGGACCCGTCGAGGACAAGCAGCACCTCGTCGGGGGCGGTGGGCACGACCTTGCGCATGACGTTCTTGATCTTGGTCAACTCGTTCATGAGGTTGATCTTGTTGTGCAGGCGTCCGGCGGTATCGATGATGACCACATCGGCTTTGTTGGCAACAGCGGAGTTGAGCGTGTCGAAGGCGACACTGGCGGGGTCGGCTCCCATACATTGCTTCACAACGGAGGCGCCCACTCTCTCGCCCCACACGTCGAGTTGCTCCACTGCTGCGGCACGGAATGTGTCGGCGGCACCCAAGCATACCTTCAGCCCTGCCTGGCGGAACTGATAGGCCAATTTGCCGATGGTGGTGGTCTTGCCTACGCCGTTCACACCCACCACCATGATGACATAGGGCTTGTGGGTGTCGGGGAGTGCGAAGCTGTCGGTGTCGGTGGTGTTGTTTTCGGTGAGCATGGCGGCAATCTCATCGCGTAGGATGAGGTTGAGCTCATCGGTGGTGGCATACTTGTCGCGCGCGGCACGGGCTTGGATGCGTTGGATGATCCTGAGCGTGGTGTCCACACCGACATCGCTGGTGATGAGGATTTCCTCCAGGTTGTCGAGCACGTCGTCGCCGATCTTGCTCTTTGCGGCAATGACCCGAGCCAACTTGCTGAAAATGCCGGATTTTGTTTGTTGCAAGCCTTTGTCTAATGTCTCTTTCTTATTGGTGGAAAAGAAGCTGAACAGTCCCATTGGTTTCTGATTTGGTTACACATCTTACGTGAAATAGTCGCATGCCATCCCGACATGAGGCCGGGAATGGCGATGATGCACATGGGTGCACTATGGCAGTGTGCACTGCCACTTCCATGCCGAGGCAAGAATGTCCTCGAGCGGGGTGTCGGCATGCCAGCCAAGCACCTTGTTGGCCCGTTCCGGATTTGCCCATATCTTTTCGATGTCGCCTGCACGGCGGCCCACAATCTGATAATTGAGCTTCACTCCTGTGGCGCGTTCGAAGGCGTTGATGAGCTTCAGTACCGAAACGCCACGGCCAGTGCCTACGTTGAACACTTCGACCTGTTCATCCTGCTTGTGCTGCAAGATGCGTTCCATGGCCACGACATGCGCCTTCGCCAGATCGACCACATAGATGTAGTCGCGGATGCAGGACCCGTCGGGGGTGTCGTAGTCGTTGCCAAAGACTGACAATTGCGGGCGGATGCCGGCTGCGGTCTGTGTGACGAACGGCACCAGATTCTGTGGCACGCCATTGGGCAACTCTCCGATGAAGGCGGTGGGGTGAGCCCCGATGGGATTGAAATAGCGCAGGAGGATGGCATTGACCGGTGCCCCGCTGGCCACGTAATCCCTGATGATCTCTTCGTTGACCTGCTTGGTGTTGCCATAAGGCGACTCTGCTTTCTTGATGGGTGCCGCCTCGGTAACCGGCAGCACGTCGGGCTGTCCATAGACGGTGCACGACGAGGAGAAGATGATGCCTTCGACTCCATGCCTGGGCATGAGCTCAAGCAGATTGATGAGGGAACCGAGATTGTTGCGGTAGTACATCAACGGCTTCTGCACCGATTCGCCTACGGCCTTGGATGCTGCGAAATGAATCACTCCCTTCACATTGGGATACTTTTGGAACACGGCATCCATCGCTGCAAAATCCAAACAATCCACTTTCTCAAACGCTGGCCGTATGCCGGTAATCTTTTCTATGTGGTCCACCACATCGGCACGGGAATTGGACAGGTTGTCGATGATGACCACCTCATATCCACTCTGCTGAAGTTCCACAACGGTGTGGGAACCTATGTATCCGGTACCTCCTGTGACCAGAATCCTTGTCTTGTCCATATTATTCGTCTTAATGTTCTTTGCAAAGTTAATCAAAAAAAATCCATTCTGCTCATTTGCGCGTGGAGCCAACACCTGTCGGCTCATTCGTGTGGTGTGGGATGGGCAACCATGCCGGTCTTCTGAACGGCATCGGTCTTGATGGTTACCATGGCGGCGCCCAGCATGCCCAAACGGACAACGGCTTTCCGGCTCCCATGAATCTCCACTACCTCACAGGTCATGCCTACAAACGGCCCTTCGAGTATGAGTATCTCGTCGCCTGGTGCCAACGGTTCCCGACTGAAGCAAAAGGCCTCGTTGGTACGTTCCACCATTTGGCGGAATCTTGACATCTGGATGTCGGGTATGACTGACGGATGGCCAATGCCTTCGGCCATGTAGGAACATAGGCCGTAAATGGACTGTAGCAGGGAAACCCGTAGGGCATCGGTGGTGCGTATGAAAATGTAATGAGGCAATAAAAGCTTGTCAATCCATTTTATGCGGTCACTCCACTGGCGCTTTACACGTTGAACAGGAAGGTAGTACTCCACCCCCTGCATGGAGAGGGCTTCAGCTACCTTCCTTTCCTGACATGACTTAACGCGACCGACAAACCAATGCAACTCGTTGCGCGCAATCATATTTGCTGTTTAGAGTGCGGATCCCATCAAGAATACGCCTGCCAAAGCCACGATGGCATAAAGTTCGGGGAATACTGCAAAAATCAGGGTCTTTCCGAAGACATCGTGTCCCTGACCGATGGCAACGATACCATTGGCGCAAACCTGTCCCTGACGGATGGCCGAAAGCAAACCTACTATGCCCATGGCCAAACCCGAGCCGAACACTGCGGCTGCCTGCATGGCTGTAATCTCAGGGGTGAGCACGCTGAAGATGCTCTGGAACATGAAGTAGCCCGCAAAGCCATACAAACCCTGTGTGCCTGGCAATGCGGTGAGCACCAAGAAATTACCAAACTTGTCTGTCTTCTTCAACGCACCGATGGCTGCATTGCCCGTAATGGTGACACCGTATGCACTTCCAATACCAGAAAGACCAATCATGATGGCTATGCCAACATAAGCTACAATTAAATTTTCCATAATTAGTTTTTTATTTGTTATTTGTTGTTTTTAAATGGTGAATATTCTTTCCCGCCACCTGTGTAACCCGCATTCTTGAAGAATTCCACAAAGGTGAGACGCATGGGGTGCACAATGGCTCCCAGGAAATTCATGAAAATGTTGATGGCATGACCTGCAAGGAAAATCAGGGCTGTCACGAGGAAGCCTATCACTGGCGTTTTCGGACTCATGCCTACAGCCAGACTGTTGAACACACTGGCCAAAATGCCTCCGGACAATCCCAATGCAAACAGACGGACATACGAGAGCACATCGCCCAACAGACCAGTGACCATGTTGTAAGCATCCCACAATCCCAAGCCGATGTTCAGGAATGGATTCTTGCCCGGACTGTTCAGCAGGAATATCAGGATGGCCGACACGATGAGCAAGGTGGCCACAACCGGATGACCGAACCCTGCTCCGCTCAATACGGATACGCCCGTGGTGACCAGCAACATGATCCACCCGATGGTGGCCAGAGAGTACTTGAAACCCAGCTGTATGGTCTGGTTGACGGCCTTGAGCACCATGCCAAAGAGTATCTGCACAACGCCTATGATGAGCGAGAGCGTGAACATCTGCTGATTGTCGAGATAAAACATGGACTTCATGCTCTGGAAAAACGGCAGGTCGATGTCGTAAAGACTGAAGCCAAAAGCTGATCCGGTGAGCAAGCCACAAATCATCGTGGAACCTCCAAACAATGGCACAAGCCACTTCGAGAAGTTGGGATTGATGAGTTTGAACAGCTTGTCGAACACTGGCATAGCCAATATCATCAAGGCTCCATAACCAATATCGCCCAGACAGAGTCCGAAGAACAACATGAAGAATGGCGCAAAAAAGGGTGTCAGGTCGAGCTCACCGTTGGAAGGAAGCATGTAAAGCTTGGTAAGCGGCTCAAACAAGCTGAAGAACTTGTTGTTGACCATCTGGATGGGAATCTCATCCTCTGGGGTGGGATTGCTGATGTCGTAGTATAGGCCTGGCTGGCTCATCGCCTCGGCAAATGCTTCGGTCTTGGCTGCTGGAATCCATCCTTCGAGCAGTACAACCGTATTCTCGGCCATTGCATCGCCACTGAGTCTCACGCGCATCAAGTCCACCTCCGAACGGAGTTTGCTGATGCCATCGGAAATCGGCGACAAGGATTGTTGGCACAATGCCTTCAGCTGGCATGTGCATTCCACGAGTTCAGCAGCAAGCTTTGAGCGACGGGCATGCAATTCGGCCATGCTATCGCCCGGTAGGTTTAGGGGCTCCAACGGCAGCAAGTTGTCGTTGCTGTTGGCTACACATACGAAATGTAGCTTGCCACTCTGTCTTGCTATGGGGATGATGTCGAACGATGCGTCCCAACTGTCATCGTAGTCCTTCTCGGCACAACAGTAGAACTTCATGTCCCATCCGGCTTGTCGGAGGGCATCAATCTGATGCCAACTGAAGTCGCCCCACACCTGTAGCGCGTCCTTATCCTTGTCGATGGTGGCAAGCTCCTGCTGCAGGTTCGCGATGCGTTGCTCGGTATCGGTAAGCATATCGACCGCTGCGTCTAAATTGGCAAAAGTTACTGTTGCGGGCGAATCGTTGGCAGAGTCGGCCGATGCCAACTTGGTCATCTTTGCCAATGCTTGCTCGTAGGTGTTCAACTTTTGCTGGAGTCGTGCCAGAGCCTCGTCGGGCTCACCACGCTGATGCTCCACGACATGGACAACACCCAGATTGCGTAACCGATTCAGGAAATCCTCATATTCCTTTGCATAGACAAGGAAAGTGAGTTTCTTCATTTTCGTGATCATGCTTCTGCCTCCTTTCTTTTCTCCTGCAGCGACTTCAATATCTTCTGTGACGATTTGCTCAGATTTTCCTCATCCTCCATGAATCGTTTTATCTTTCTCACTGCATCCTGATAGCCAGGTATCTGTACTTTCTCAAAAAGGTTCACTTTCTGAGTGGTTTTCTTTCGTGCATGTTCCAAGAGGTTCAGTTTGGTTTCCATGAACTCGCGTTCCACCGCTGTCTTTGCCAATCCCTGTAGTAGCTGAATGCCTTCAGGATACCACTTGGGACTACTGAACAAGCTGTAGGGGCGAACCTCGTACTCCACATTGTCGAGTATGGGTACTCGCACGCCCGCGATTTTCCGGATGCCCAAATGAACGTCTTTCACTTTTATCAATGAGGCGTCAAACTCATTCCAAAGTGCGAACATGGCTTCGTAGGCTTGAATCTCCCTCTCAAGCTGCCGCTCAAGTTCAGCTGCCTCAAGCTTGCACCGCTTCA
Organism: Bacteroides sp. UBA1773; assembly: GCA_002315285.1. GTDB lineage: Bacteria > Bacteroidota > Bacteroidia > Bacteroidales > Bacteroidaceae > DCGR01. The sequence goes on from DCGR01000035.1 coordinate 14,155, forward strand.
CCTCCATGCGCAATGCACTCTCCTTGTTCTTGATGATAGGAAGCGTGCGCACACGGACTTTCAGCTGCTTTTCGAGCGACTGCAACGAAGTCTTGTTGTATTGAAACTTAATCGCCATTGTCCTTGATTATTCGCTTACCCAATGTTTATCCAAGAATTCCTGTTTGATGTTCACTTCTTCCTGCTTGAAATATTTTCCGAACAGGCCCCATGTCACATCAAGCATTTCCGTGGTGTCAAGATTGACATCTATGGCAAGCAGTTGGTTCGCATAATCCTTTGCGAAGGCCAGGCAACGCTCGTCGTAGTTGGTGAGGTCGAAACCGTTTTCCATCTTCGTCTTGGCATTGGCTGCATCAGAATACAACCGAACAGCCGCGTTCATCACCTGTGAATGGTCCTTACGGGTCTTCTTGCCGGCCACAAGCTGTTTCAGACGTGACAACGAGCGGAATGGATCGACAATGACCTTGCCAATGTCACTGTCACGACGCAGGAACAACTGCCCCTCGGTAATGTAACCAGTATTGTCGGGCACGGCGTGTGTGATGTCGCCCCCGGAAAGGGTTGTGACAGCAATAATCGTGATGGAACCTCCTGAGGGGAACTGAACAGCCTTTTCGTAGATCTTAGCCAAGTCGGAGTAGAGCGAACCTGGCATGGAGTCCTTCGATGGAATCTGGTCCATACGGTTGCTGACAATCGACAAGGCATCAGCATACGAGGTCATATCGGTGAGCAGAACCAGCACGGTTTCGTTCTTTTCGACAGCGAAATATTCGGCAGCTGTCAATGCCATGTCGGGAATCAGCAAACGCTCAACCGGGGGATTTTCTGTCGTGTTGACAAACGATATGATGCGGTCGAGTGTTCCGGCATTGGAGAACACGTTCTTGAAATAAAGGTAGTCATCGTTGGTCATACCCATACCACCGAGGATGATCTTGTCGGCTTTTGCACGCAATGCCACATTGGCCATCACCTGGTTGAATGGTTGGTCGGGGTCGGCAAAGAATGGGATTTTCTGTCCGGAGACCAGGGTGTTGTTCAAGTCGATGCCAGCGATACCGGTGGCAATCAGTTCGGAAGGCTGCTTGCGCCGAACCGGATTCACAGAAGGACCGCCAATGGCAATCTCCTCGCCTTCGATTTCTGGTCCACCATCGATAGGCTGACCAAAGGCGTTGAAGAATCGCCCTGCCAACTGCTCGCTGACCTTCAGCATAGGAGAGTGTCCCATGAACACCACCTCGGCATTGGTAGGAATGCCTTCGGTGCCTTCGAAAACCTGTAAGGTGACATCATTGCCCATGATTTTCACCACCTGAGCCAGTTTGCCGTTGACGGTGGCCAACTCATCATAGCCCACGCCAGATGCTTTCAGGGAGCAAGTGGCTTTGGTAATCTGAGTAATCTGGGTATATACTTTTTGGAATGCTTTACTCATACTGCTTTTTCTTTTATCAGTTCTTCAATCTGCTTTCTATATTCATGGAATTTCTCACTCTTGAACTCTGTGTAGCTCATCTGCTTTGCTACACTGATGAGGCGTTTGAAATAATCCATCACATCGAGGAAGTTGTCGAAGTGAAACTCCGTATGACAGACCTTGATGACAAGATTCATACAGTCTTCTTGGCGTTCGATCGTGCAACAAGCGTCCACTTCGTCGAAAGCATCCTGCTGATAGATTACGTAGTCGATGAACTCTGATTTCCAGAATATTACGTGATAATCAACGGGTACACCATCATCGCCAAGGATGTTGATCTGTTCGGCGATTTCCTTTCCTCGTTGCAGACGTGTCTTTATCTCGTTGACCTTACCCAGCCACTCCTTGTTGATGAGTTTAGAGATGTATTCCTCAAATTCAGGATATTCCAGATACTTTGAATACGAGTCGATGGGGTTCACGGCTGGATAGCGTTTCTTGTCGGCGCGTTCCTGCTCCAAAGCATAGAAACAGCGGGCAACTTTCTTGGTGTTTTCCGTGACAGGTTCCTTCAGGTTACCTCCGGCAGGAGATACGGTGCCGATGAAAGTGACGGAGCCCGATTTGCCATTGTTGAGCTCTACATAGCCTGCACGGCCGTAGAAGTTGCTGATGATGGCGGAAATATCCATTGGGAATGCGTCTGGTCCGGGCAGCTCTTCCATACGGTTGGACATTTCGCGCAACGCTTGGGCCCAACGCGATGTCGAATCGGCCATCAGCAACACGCGCAATCCCATCGAGCGATAGTACTCGGCAATGGTCATGGCCGTATAGACGGATGCCTCACGGGCAGCGACAGGCATGTTGGAGGTGTTTGCAATGATGATGGTACGCTCCATCAGCTTACGCCCTGTGTGAGGATCGACCAGTTCGGGAAATTCAGTGAAGATCTCCACAACCTCGTTGGCACGTTCACCACAAGCCGCAATGATGACGATGTCGGCTTCGGCCTGTTTTGAAATGGCATGCTGCAACACAGTCTTACCTGTGCCGAACGGTCCGGGAATAAAACCTGTACCACCCTCGACAATCGGGTTGCAAGTGTCGATGACACGAACACCGGTTTCGAGCAACTTGAATGGACGGGGCTTTAGCTTATAGTTTGTCAAGGCTTTCTTCACAGGCCACTTCTGAATCATATTGACTTCAATGTCATGTCCTTCCTTGTCAGTGAGGACTGCGACCGTCTGCTTGATTGTATATTCGCCTTCAGGAACTATGCTTTTAACCTTGTAAGTGCCTGTCAGTTGGAAAGGCACCATGATCTTGAGCGGCTGGAAGTTTTCCACCACTTCGCCAAGCCATGCCGAAGGACCCACCTCGTCGCCTGCCTTCACCATTGGTTCGAAGTGCCACACGCGTTCATCATCGAGCGGATAAGTGTATTGTCCGCGTTTCAGGAACACCCCTTCCATCTTGTCCAGGTCGTTCTGCAGACCATCATAGTTCTTCGACAGCATGCCGGGACCAAGGGTCACCTCCAGCATGTGTCCTGTAAATTCAGCTTCGGCACCCACTTTCAGTCCACGTGTGCTTTCGAACACCTGTACATAAACATTGGCACCGATTACTTTGATTACCTCTGCCATGAGTCGGTCGCCACCTGTCAGAATGAAGCAAATCTCATTCTGAGCCACAGGACCATCCACAGTCAGCGTAACCATGTTGGCAATTACGCCACTAACAGTTCCTTTTGTTGCCATTATCTTTGTCTTATCAGTTTGTCTTGCTTTTTCAATACTCTGTAGGTACTTTTACCTCACTTCTCAGTTGTGCGATGATCTGACGGAATTTCTCGTTGCCCGTTTCCTTGTCGAGCGACATCCAGCGACCAATCATTTGGATTTGGATCAGGAACACGAAAATCCGTTCCACCGAAAAATAGTCGGACACGGTTGCCTCGTCCATCCACTTCCATTTGAGCTTATCAATCTTATGCTCACGTTCCACCAAATCATCCATCGCTGCTATCTGTACGACGGCATCAGCGTATTCGAGCAGGTTGCCCAAGTCGAAGTCGCGGGCGTTCGATGTGCGAATCAACTCCGACACCTCAGTGCTGCCTACAACCACCTGTGCCACATCCATCTTGTATTTCCGGGCAGCCAATGCCGACATCATATTGTTCAGGTTAAGGTTGAATTCAAACCACGAAGCCACGAAGCTGTTGTCGGCATGCATTGCATATTCATAGTACAAGCCACACAACAGGTCATTGGCCTTGAAGAGGTTGTCGGGCTGCATGGTGTCATATTGTTCCACGAACTGCATCATATAGCGTGGCATGCCCTTCACGGTATCGCCTTGTCGGGTAGCCTCAATCAGCTCCAGCAACGATTCGGCCGAGAACAAACCACCCGATTCGATTGCAGCATTCTTGTCACCCAGCAATGCCAACAGGTTTCGGTTGTCAACCTGTAGTAGTACCAAGTCAATCAACTCTTTGTCATGAGTCGAGAGCTGAGGATAAATCTCATCCTTCAGTTGAGCTATGGTATAGGTCTGCTTGCTGTCGTCAAGGCTTATGTCGGGCATTCCCGCCACAATGCAATAATAGCTCTTACTCATGTCAGAAAAGCATTTCTACCAACTGAGGACGCAGGAACTCCTTGAAGTAATTCTTGAATTCCTCCTCTCCGAAATTGATTTTGTATGATCCATCAGCAGGGCCTATACTGAAAAGTGTCTTTTTGCCATTGACTTGTGTGATAGTGATGCTTTGGGTGAACAAATCGGATACTTGTTTTGCGAAAAAGGCTTTCAATGCCTCAGAATCCTTTGCAGCTATTTCAATAGGCTCATTGGCCGACCAGTTTTGAGCCAGCGTAAACATGAACTTATTCAAGAAATCCTTATTGGCGGTCATGTTACCCACTGCCTTAGTCACAGTTTCGTTCACAAGCAAATTCGTGATTTCACTTTTCAATGCGTTTACAGCCTGCTGCGCAAACATCTTTATCTCAGCTTTGGTGTTTGTTGCAGTCTCGTCAGCTTGTTTGTTGGCAGTAGCCACTATCCCTTCTGCTTTTTTCTGAGCCTCAGCTATGATTTGTGCTGCTTCGTCTTGAGCGGCTTTCACGATTTTCTGAGCCTCAACATTCCCCTTTTCTACGCCTTCATGATAGATTTTATCGGCAAGTTCTTGAATTCTGTTCTCCATATCATTTACGGATTTATTGAGTTATAAATTATTTTTCAGGATTATTGGGGCAAAAATAAAAATAAAAATCCAACAATCAAAAAGAAACAACGACTTTTTCCATGTGCTTTTTTTGATGACAATATCGGAATGAAGGAGTATCCCCTAAAATTACATTTCCAAAAATGACAGGAATTTCATTTTTTTTGAAACATCATCAGCTGTATTGAATCTTGTGTTGATAAGAAATGAGTCCGACACGAAAGTGCCGGACTCAAATAAGAAGCTGTTTTGAAATGACCGAATAAGAAATTCATGAAAGATTTTCGAGATGAAAATTCGGCTATTTGCAGGAGTAATGGGGTTCCATTATGACTGAAAAGAGACTGATTCTTCAGCCGGAAAGATTTTCATAAAAGTTTAATAGGAACATCTCAAAACGGCTTCTGAATCAAAGTCGAGTGTCAGAATCAACGGGCACCCAATTCTTTGTCGAGCATGTAGAAAGCAGCCTTGTTGTCGCTGACGCACTTCATGGCATCGAGAATTTCAGAAGCCGATTCTTCTTCCTCTACTTGTTCGTTGATGTACCACTGCAACAGGTTGGCAGTAGCATAATCCTTCTCTGCAGCTGCGAGGTCGCAAAGATTTACGATAAGCGAAGTCACCTTCTTCTCGTGCTTCAAGGTCTCCTCAAACATCTTTACTGGACATTCCCAAGTGGCAGGAACAGCCTCAATAGGCTTCAACTCAACTTTAGCAAGTTGGCTTTCGAGATACGACACAAACTTGAATGCGTGAGCCATTTCCTCTTCGTACTGTTTGCGATACCAGTGAGCTACACCCTTGAAGCCTTTGTTGGCTGCATCGAGAGACATTGACAGATAGAGATATGCCGACCACATCTCTGCATTGATTTGGGCGTTGATGGCACCCTGCATTTTTTCACTAATCATGATTTTGTGTTTTATGAATTGATTATTAGTTTTAGCCAAGGTACGACTTCAACAATTTGCTACGCGAATTGCTGCGAAGCCTACGAATGGCTTTTTCTTTGATTTGACGTACGCGCTCTCGTGTCAATCCGAACTTATCACCAATTTCCTCAAGAGTCATTTCGGCTGAGTTGATGCCAAAAAACATCTCGACAATGTCCTTTTCACGTTCTGTAAGCGTAGAGAGGGCACGATCTATCTCCTTGGAGAGCGATTCGTTGACCAGCGTACGGTCGGCCATAGGTGAATCATCGTTTACAAGCACGTCGAGCAGACTGTTGTCTTCACCTTCCACAAATGGCGCATCCACCGATATGTGGCGGCCTGAAACCTTCAGCGTGTCGGCAATCTTGTCAACAGAGATGTCGAGTTCCGCTGCAATCTCCTCAGGTGAGGGACGACGTTCGTTTTCTTGCTCGAACTTGCAGAACACCTTAGTGATTTTATTGAGCGACCCAACTTGGTTGAGAGGCAGACGCACAATACGGCTCTGCTCTGCCAGTGCCTGCAAAATGCTCTGGCGAATCCACCACACAGCATAACTGATGAACTTGAATCCTCGTGTCTCGTCGAACTTCTCGGCAGCCTTTATCAATCCTAAATTTCCCTCATTGATGAGGTCTGGCAGACTAAGCCCTTGGTTCTGATATTGCTTTGCCACTGAGACAACAAAGCGAAGGTTGGCACGTGTGAGTTTTTCCAAGGCATGTCGGTCACCTTTACGAATGCGTTGAGCCAATTCCACTTCTTCCTCTACCGAAATCAGTTCTTCACGACCTATCTCCTGTAGGTACTTGTCGAGAGACGCACTCTCCCTATTCGTAATGCTTTTGGTGATTTTTAATTGTCTCATCTCCTATACGTATAAATCAGCCCGCAAAGATACACAAAATCCTTCAATAACTACAAAATTATTTTCAATCTTTTTTTGTCGCTGTTTGTGCCATATTCCCAAAAAGTTGTTACCTTCGCGCCTGATTCGTTTGTACAAAACAAAATGCCAATATGCAAGGACATAACTTTCATTCCCATACCAATATGAGGCAACGCATCCTTTTCATTTGTCACGGCAACATCTGCCGCAGTCCGATGGCAGAAGCCATTTTCAAGCACTTGGCAGAAGAAGCAGGGGTGTCGCATTTGTATGAAGTGGATTCTGCTGCTGTCTCAACTGAGGAGATAGGCAATGGCATCTACCCTCCGGCACAACGTTGCTTGCAGTCGCATGGCATTAGGTTCGACAAGCATCGACGAGCCCGACAAGTCACAGCTGATGATTATCAATGCTTCGACTTACTTATCTGTATGGATTCCAGCAATCTCCGATGGCTTCGTCACATCATAGGCGAGGATTGTCAGCACAAGGTGAGACTCATGATGGAGTTTGCGGGAAGCAAGCGCGATGTTGCCGACCCTTGGTACACTGGCGATTTCGAGAAAAGCTATGATGACATCCTGGGTGGGTGCTTGAAAATGCTTGAAACTCTATAATAAGGGCTGGGCCTATGAAGTTGGTGTTGTAGTGGGTATCCCATTCCAATGGCATGCAGAGTGTCTTTTAATGATAAGGGCAAGTATCTGTTAAGTACTTGCCCCAGTCATTGATTTTGAGAATTTGCTGATCACTTATTCCCCGACAGCCGCCTGTGCGGCGGCCAGACGTGCGATAGGTACTCGGAACGGTGAACAGCTTGCATAGTTCATGCCTATCTTTGCACAGAATTTTACTGACGAGGGTTCACCTCCATGCTCGCCACAAATACCGGTGCGAAGTTCCGGACGAACCTCACGTCCCTTGTTGATGGCATATTTGATCAGCTTGCCGACACCATTCTGGTCGAGCACTTGGAACGGATCGACCTTCAGGATTTTCTGTTTTAGATAAACGGGCAAGAAACTGGCGATGTCGTCACGACTGTAGCCAAAAGTCATTTGTGTAAGGTCGTTGGTTCCGAAGGAGAAATACTGGGCTTCGGTGGCAATGCGGTCGGCTGTAAGAGCTGCACGAGGAATCTCAATCATCGTACCGATCTCGAAATCTACCGTTGTGCCATATTCAGCAAACACTTCTTTCGCTACACGCTCAATCACTTCCTTCTGCTGTTTGAACTCATACAGAATACCGATGAGTGGAACCATGATTTCAGGACAAGGATTTTTGCCTTCCTGTTTCAGCTCGCAAGCTGCGCTCAAGATGGCGCGTGTCTGCATGGCAGTTATTTCGGGGAATGTAATGCCTAAGCGACAGCCACGATGTCCAAGCATCGGATTGTTTTCAGCCAGACTGGCCACACGTTTCTGAATGGTTTCCATAGAAACCCCCATTTCCTCGGCCATAATCTGTTGACCCTTTTCATCATGGGGAACAAACTCGTGTAAGGGTGGGTCGAGCAGACGGATGTTGACGGGGAAGCCATCCATTGCTTTCAGAATGCCTTTGAAATCGGCTTTCTGATAAGGAAGCAACTTGGCCAGAGCCTTTTCGCGTCCCTCCACTGTTTCCGACAAAATCATTTCGCGCATGGCAATGATTTTCTTGTCTTCGAAGAACATGTGCTCCGTACGGGTAAGACCGATCCCTTTGGCTCCAAATGAACGAGCCACTTGTGCATCATGAGGGGTGTCGGCATTGGTACGAACCTGAAGTCGTGTGTATTTGTCGCATAAGTCCATCAAGGCCTTGAAGTCGCCCGACAATTCGGCAGCGCGTGTTGGCACCTCACCTGCAAATACCTGTCCTGTAGTACCATTGAGCGAAATGTAATCCCCCTCTTTGTATCTTACTCCTTCTATTTCCACGTATTTACCCTTGTAGTTCACATTGATGGCACCAGCACCCGACACACAACATTTACCCATGCCACGAGCCACGACAGCCGCATGAGAGGTCATGCCACCACGAGCCGTAAGGATGCCCTCAGCTGAAGCCATGCCCGCTAAATCCTCTGGCGAAGTTTCCAATCGCACCATGATTACCTTATGGCCATCCTTATGCCAAGCTTGTGCGTCGTCTGCGTGGAATACAATCTGTCCACAGGCGGCACCAGGTGATGCTGGTAGCCCTTGTGTAATCACTTTTGCTTGCTTGAGCGCTTTGGCGTCGAACACAGGGTGGAGCAATTCGTCGAGTTTTTGCGGCTCACATCGAAGGATAGCCGTTTTTTCATCTATCAGTCCTTCGCGGAGCAAATCCATGGCAATCTTCACCATGGCAGTACCAGTTCGCTTGCCATTGCGAGTCTGCAGGAACCACAACTTGCCTTCTTGCACGGTAAACTCCATGTCCTGCATGTCGCGATAATGTTTTTCGAGCTTTTGCTGGATGCCATTCAGCTGGGCATATATCTCAGGCATTGCTTCCTCCATCGAAGGATATTGGCTCAGACGTTCATCCTCGGAAATGCCAGCACGCTCAGCCCAGCGTTGCGAACCTATCTTGGTAATCTGTTGTGGAGTACGAATACCTGCCACTACATCCTCACCTTGTGCATTGACCAAATATTCGCCATTAAATAGGTTTTCGCCATTGCCAGCATCGCGGCTGAAGCAAACACCCGTAGCCGACGTGTCACCCATGTTGCCAAATACCATTGCCATGACCGATACGGCAGTACCCCATTCATCGGGTATGCCTTCCATTTTCCGGTACAAGATGGCACGTTCGTTCATCCAACTGCGGAACACAGCACAGATGGCACCCCAAAGTTGCTCCATGGGATCGATAGGGAAGTCATGCCCCGTTTGATTCTTGATAGCCTTCTTGAACAGGTCAACCAACTTGCGTAATGACTCAACAGAAAGGTCCTTGTCGAGCACCACACCCTGTTCCTTCTTGACATTCTCAATGATTGCCTCAAATGGGTCAATGTCTTCCTTATTCACGGGTTTCATGCCTAATACCACATCGCCGTACATCTGAACAAAACGACGGTATGAGTCATAAACGAAATGCGGATTGTTGGTCTTTTTTGCCAGGCCTTCGGCCACAGCATCATTGAGACCAAGGTTCAAAATGGTGTCCATCATACCTGGCATGGAAGCGCGTGCACCAGAGCGGACAGAGACAAGCAGAGGATTTTCCACGCTTCCGAACTTGCTGTTCATCAGTGTTTCCACATGTTTCACCGCTTTGATTACATCATCGTGCAGGATTGCTACGATTTTTTCCTGTCCCACTGCATAATATTCGTTACAAACATCAGTCGTAATCGTAAATCCAGGAGGTACAGGAATACCAATCAGATTCATCTCGGCTACATTCGCACCTTTTCCTCCTAATTGCTCGCGCATCTGCGCGTTTCCTTCGGCCTTGCCATTACCGAAGAGATAGACTCTTTTCTTATCCATCATGTCGTTCGTTTTGTTGTTTTTATTAATTCTGTCGGCAAAATTACATATTCTATGGAAATGCCACAAGCAAAAAGAGAGAAAAAGTGCGATTTTGCAACTCGGAGTTGGCAAAAATCGCACTTTTGCTGTTTTTGATGTCTTTTTAGAGGCGTTTGGTGAGCTGTACTACATTCTCCACATGTTGCGTATGAGGAAACATATCGACAGGTTGTACTGCTGTGACCTTGTACTGTGCATCGAGCAGCGACAAGTCGCGCGCTTGTGTCGCAGGATTGCAACTTACATAGACGATACGTTGTGGAAGTGCAAACAACAAGGTGTCGATGACATCGTTGTGCATGCCCGCACGTGGAGGATCTGTGATGATTACATCCGGGCGTCCATGGGTCTGGATGAATTCCTGTGTCAGGATGTCTTTCATGTCGCCGGCAAAGAACAAGGTGTTGTCCAACCCATTGAGTCGAGCGTTCACCTTGGCATCGTCGATGGCCTCAGGCACATACTCTATGCCTATCACCTTGCCACACTGCCGAGAAACGAAATTGGCGATTGTGCCTGTTCCTGTATATAAATCATAAACAAGTTCGTGACCATTGAGTTGGGCAAAGTCGCGTACTACCTTATACAATTCGTATGCCTGTTTCGAGTTTGTCTGATAGAATGATTTCGGTCCTACCTTGAACTTCAGGCCCTCCATTTCTTCGAAAATATAGTCATTTCCGGCGTAGGTCACTACGTCCAAGTCGCCAATGGTGTCGTTGCACTTGTTGTTGACCACGTAGAGCAATGAGGTGATTTTGGGGAACAAGGTCTGCACATACTGTAGCAATGCATCGATTTCTTGTTGCGCTTGGTTGTTGCCTAAGGTGCAGAACTGCATGAGCACCATCAGTTCGCCCGTAGTGCTGGTGCGTATCATCAAGTTGCGTAGCAGACCTTCTTGGGCACGCAGGTCATAGAATGTCAGGTTTCGCTCGTAAGCATAATCGCGTATGACATTGCGTATTTGGTTGCTGATATCGGCTTGCAGCCAACATTCGTCGATGGAGAGCACCTTATCGAAAGCTCCAGGAATATGGAAGCCCACAGCATTCATCTGGTCATATTTCACATCGGCCTTCACTTCCTCCTCCGTGAGCCAACGTTTGTTGCTGAATGTGAATTCGAGTTTGTTGCGATAGAACTGTGTCTCGGAGGAGCCTAAAATTGGGTTTATGTCTGGTAGTTCTACTTTTCCGATACGTGTCAGGTTGTCAACCACCTGCTGTTGCTTGTAACGTATCTGATCCTCATATCCCATACACTGCCATTTGCATCCGCCACAAATACCATAGTGCTTACAGAAAGGTTTGACGCGCATGGGTGAGTACTCATGGAAATTCACAGCGACAGCCTCGGCATACGAGTTTTTCTTGCGCGTCAACTTCAGGTCAACCACGTCGCCAGGCACCACATACGGCACAAACACAACCAGTTCATTGACGCGGGCCAGCGCCTTACCTTCTGCTGCCACTCCCGTTATCGTTATCTTTTCAAGTGTGGGAAGTGGTTTTTTATTTCGACTCATGATTCATAGATGTTTTAAAATTCGTTTTTCCTTTGCCGTCATGCCGAAGACACATTTTTTCAAGTCGCAAAATTACTATAAAATCAGCATTTTGGACAATGAACGTGCGAAAAAAGCCCGACGATGTGGAGATTAGGTGGAAAAATCGTAAGTTTGCATCCAATGAAAAGAATTGTAAAACGATTTATTGAAGCACAACGGCTCTTCACCTCATCCGATAGGCTTCTTGTTGCCCTGAGCGGAGGTGCCGATTCTGTAGCGTTGCTCAGGGTTATGCTGCAATTAGGCTACCATGTGCACTGTGTACATTGTAACTTCCATTTGCGTGGCGACGAATCTAACCGCGACGAAGTCTTTGCCCGTCAGATGTGCCAGCAATTTGGCGTAGGACTTACGGTCGTACAGTTCGATACCCGACAGTATGCTACAGATAATCATGTCTCGCTTGAGATGGCAGCCCGTGAGTTGCGTTACGGAAAGTTTGAAGAACTCCGACAACAACACAATGCACAGTTCGTGGCAGTGGCTCATCACAAGGACGACTCAGCCGAGACTATGTTGTTGAACCTTGTACGAGGAACGGGCATCAACGGACTTACGGGCATCAAACCTAAGAATGGCACCGTCGTCCGCCCTTTGTTGTGTGTATGCAGGGAACAGATACTTCAATATCTTGAAGCTCTTCATCAGTCCTTCGTTACTGATTCCACAAACCTACATGATGATTTTCAGCGCAACAAAATTCGGTTGAATGTCCTGCCATTGCTCATGGAAATGAATCCGTCTCTCACTGATGGCTTGATGGAAACGGCATCACACTTACGCGATGTTGCTACAATATATAATAAGGTGTTGGAAGAGAAGCGAACTTTGCTCATGCATGGCAATGCCATTTGCTTGGATTCATTACGTGCTGATGAGTGTGCCTCCACACTCTTGTTCGACATGTTGCGCCCCTATGGCTTCACAGCCACGCAAACCGACAACATGTTGGACGCATCTCAATGCTGTCGTTTCTTCTCATCCGAATGGGAAGCACTCATTGATCGTGGCCAATTGCTTCTGAAGTTCCAAGACAGTTCCAAGTCCCTGCCCCAGTTGCATATTGACATTGTGGATGTGGATGCAGGTTTCGTCATTCCTCGTCAGAAGAACATGGCTTGTTTGGATGCCGATAAATTGCAACTCCCCCTGCAAGTACGTCGCTGGCAGCAAGGTGACAAGTTCGTTCCTTTTGGAATGAGAGGCAAAAAGCTTATCAGTGATTACCTGATTGACCGAAAGTTCTCACAATACCAAAAAGAGCAAACCTTTGTGGCTTGCTCTGGGGAGGAAATTGTATGGCTCATCGATGAACGTCCCGACAATCGTTATCGTATTACGGGTAACACCCGTCGAGCTGCCATCATTTGCAGTATTTCTCAATAAGTTGTACGGCCACCTTGTCGCCAAGGTCACGTGCTTTTTCCAAATTCAGTCTGCCTTCCTTCTTCTCTTTCATCATCACTTGGCAGTAGCCCAGCATCCTGTAAGCCACAGCGTTGTCTGCCGACAATGTCAGCACTTTTTTCAAACAATCGGCAGCCTCACCCGTCTGGTTCACACGCATGTGCACTGTTGCCCTTTCCATCCAGAAATCTGGGTCGTTTGGCTCCATTTCGGTGGCGCGCGATATGTCATCGATGGCCTGTTGATACATTTTCACTTTCATCTCCACCTGTTCACGCTGATAATAGAACAAGGCACTTACTCCGCCTTTGGCCGTTTCATAAAACAGGTTGAAATCTATGATGGCCTCCTTGTTTTTCCCAAGTTCGCTTCTTACCAATGCGCGTTCATAGAAGTAAGGGGCAGTGTCCGATGTGTAAGGTTGTGTGAAACGGTTGATGGCACTGTCGAGCAATATCTCTATTTCGCCAAAGTCGGCTCCTTCTATCTTCTCCTTCGCTTTCGCCGCGCCATAGAATGCCGATGGACCTCCGATATTCGAGCCCGTAATTTTCAAGAAGTTGTTGGCTGCCTCCTGGTATTTCTGTTGTGCGTACTGGATGTCGGCCATCAGGCGTATATAAATAGGTTCTTCCTTTTCGCTCAATGCCGTTTGCACAAATTCGGCAGCACGGTCGAGCGACCATCCTGCATAAGCCGTTGAATCTTTTTGGACAATGGCATATTGATAAATGGTACGTGCAATGGCGTAGTTGGTTTGGTCTTTCATCGCCGACACATCAAGTGCCTGCTTGAAATCATTCTCTGCCTGTTCGTGGTTCTTGTCCATGAACAGTTGGCCCCGGCGCAGGTAACCTTCCTCATTATCCGGGTAGGTGCTTATAAACTCATTCAACGCCTCCGTATAGTCCTCTTCCTTCATCTGGGTCGATGCCATAAACAAATATACCAAAGCTTGTTGCATGTCGTCAGGAAGTGCCTTGCGTATCTGGATGTTTCTGAGCGAACTGTCATTGAACGTCAAAGCGCTGATTGCCAGTGATGCGCCAAATGAGGCTCCGATGGCATAGCTCTCTTTCGATTCGTTCGAGGCGTTGCGCTGGATCATGCCCAACACCTCGCCGTTTTGGTTCATCACCGGACAGCTCACCGTCTTCTCGGAAGCAGCAAGTTCCAAGGTATAGTAAAATGAACCACCGCCTATTGAATCCGCGGCCGTCACCTTAGCCGTTTGGCATTGTACGCTCTTCTGTGTGGAATAGGGCAACACGTACACCACGTCGCCCACTCTGGCCGGAGTGCTGGCAATGGTCAGACTCTGCTGTTTTTTGGGGAGGGCTACACGGATTTTCACGATGTCGTACATCGAGTTTGCACCACACAACCTATCAACTTCACTCTGTTGTCCATCAGCTGTCACAACGGCAGCCTTGCTTGCACCATCAAACAATCCGAAGTCCGATAGGGCATGGCCACCTTCGCCAATGAAAAATCCGTTTCCATTGCCCTTGATTTTGTTGTCCTTGTCGTAGGATACGATGGAAAACACAGCCTGACGTGCCTTGCTTGCCCATTTGGGAGTTTGTGCCTTAGTGGCAACAAATACACTCAATAACAATAATATGAATATCTTTTTCATTCTTTCGTCTGTTTTAGAAACCGCGTTGCCTCATTACTTCGTAAATCAATATGCCGGCCGCCACTGAGACATTAAGCGACTCGATTGTTCCCCTCATCGGTATTTTTATCCACTCATCGCAAAGTGCCAGGTGTTCATAAGGCACTCCCGTATCCTCGGCCCCCATAATGATGCAGATAGGATCCGTATAGGCACCTTTGGTGTAGTCGTAATCACCTTTCTCTGTGGCAGCAACCACTTTGAAACCACTCTCTTTCAGAAATTTGATGGTCTCGGTCAGGTTCTGTTCCCTACAGACAGGCAGCGTGTGAAGTGCGCCGGCCGATGTTTTCATGGCATCCGCATTCACGCTTACGCTGTTCTTGGTTGGAATGACAATTGCGTCCACCCCTGCACATTCGCAGGTCCGTGCTATGGCACCGAAGTTGCGCACATCGGTAATGCCGTCCAGCATGAGCAGCACCGGGTTCTTCCCTTCGTCAAACAGACAGGGCACAATATCATCGATGTGTTGGTAGGTGACAGCAGAGACGAATGCCACCACACCTTGGTGGTTCTTGCGGGTGATCCTGTTCAGCTTTTCCACTGGAACGCGCTGTACAGGAATAATCCTACCCTTCAATGCTGCAAACAGTTCCTTCGACAGGTCGCTCTGTATGTCACGTTTTACCAGAATCTTGTCTATTTCCTTATCGGCCTGCAAAGCTTCTATCACAGCCCTTACGCCGAAAATCATTTCACTTTTTTCTATCATGTTTCAATCGTTTAGCAAAGCCTGTGCATTCTGCAAAGCCGCTTCCGTGAGCGTCGCACCGCTAAGCATGTTGGCTATCTCGGCTATTCGTTCGTTGTTGTTGAGTTCCTTTACGCAAGTGTTGGTGCCCTCTTCTGTCTCGTATTTGTACACTTTGTAGTGAGATGTGCCTCGGGCCGCTATTTGGGGTAAGTGGGTGATGCTGATGACCTGTCGGCCATCCGTTCCCATCTGTTTCATGAGCAACGCCATCTTCTCGGCTATCGACCCTGATACACCTGTGTCTATCTCGTCGAATATGATGGTCGGTAGCTGATGCCGGCTGGCTATGAGTGCTTTGAGCGACAGCATGACGCGGGCAATCTCACCCCCCGAAGCCACCGACACGATGTTCTGCAAAGAGGTGTTCTTGTTGGCCGAGAACATGAAGCTTACATTGTCCATACCTTCGGGACGTGGTGATTCGCAAGGGGTTACCAGCACCTCAAAGCGCACGTTTGGCATCCCAAGAGGTATAAGCAGTTCCCGCATTTTCGTTTGCATGCTTTCGGCAGTCGTTTTCCGCTTTTGGGTCAGGCGGGTAGCGAGTGCTACCAACTCATCGTACTTTGTGTCACGCTGTTTGCGAAGCGAATCCAATTCCTCATCGCCCGACGCAATCAGGTTCAGACGTTCTTGCAACTGTTGGGTGAGTTCCATCAGCTGTTCTACGCTTTCTACCCGATGTTTCTTTTCAAGTGCATAAATCAGGTTCAGGCGTTCGTTTACCTGTTCCAGCCTGTCGGGATTGAATTCTATGTTATCTACTGCATTCGCTATTTCACGGCTCATGTCCTTCAGGTCGATGTAGCAGCTGTTCATCCGTTCAACCCATTCCTTGCAGGTGGCATAGATGTCCGACACTCCTTGTAGCGACTGGAGTACCTCCTTGAGTGTCGTCAGCAGTCCGCTTTCGTCAGCTTCCAGGCCAGCTTGCGATCGGCACAAGGCACCTTTTATCTCCTCCGTATGACTCAGCACATCAGCCTCTTCCTCCAATTCCTGTTGCTCTCCTTCGTGCAGTTTGGCTTCGGCCAATTGTTCGTGTTGGAATTGCAGATAGTCTTGCTCGGCCTTGTCTTTCACTATTTTTTCTTGTAGCTCCTTCAGACGAGTCTCTGTGCGTTGGAAATCGTCAAATGCCAGCTTGTAGGCTTGTTGCTCGTCATCGCCGTCCGATAGGGCATCAAGGGTTGCCAGTTGAAATTCGCTATGGCTCAACAGCAAGTTCTGGTGTTGGCTGTGTACGTCTATCAGCTGCTCGCCCAGTTCTTTGAGTACGGCCAATGACACTGGCACATCATTCACGAATGCCCTGCTCTTCCCGGTAGAGAGGATTTCGCGCCTTACGATACATTCTGACTCATCGTAGTCCAACTCATTTGTGCTGAAAAAAGACTCAAGTCCATATCCGGCCAAATCCAAACGGGCTTCCACCACACACTTGGCTTGTCCCTGCTTGATGGCTTTCACCTCGGCACGTTGCCCCAACAACAAGCCTATTGCGCCCAAGATGATTGATTTCCCGGCGCCTGTCTCACCCGTAATCACGGAAAAACCCGCGTGGAAATCGATGTGTAAAGTTTCGATTAGCGCATAATTCCGAATGTCAATGGTTTTGAGCATACAGAGCCAGCCTTATCGTTTAAGTTTGCTTTCGCGCAAACGGATTTTCGTAAGTGCCGCTTTGGTGTCGAGGGTGAACTCTCCTTGCTGCAGCCATGAGTAATAGCCTGGATCGCGTTGCAGCACTGACACTACGGTCATTCCCTTGTATTTGCCAAAGTTGAATGTCTCTTCTCCTTTGTCATTGTAGATGATTCGCCCCGCGAAATCTACGTTCTTGTTGAACGATGAATATTCCGAAAGTGCTTTTACGTCGTTTTGGAGTACGTCGGGGTATCTGTCGAGCTGAGCTTTCAGCACCTCGTAGGTAGCCCGCGTGTCGCCAAGAGCCGAATGGGCATCCTCGAGATTCTTGTCACAGTAGAATTTGTAGGCAGCCGAAAGCGTCCGCTGCTCCAGTTTGTGGTAGATTACCTGTACATCGATGAATTTCCGTTTGCCGAAGTTCACGTCCACCCCCGCGCGCAGGAACTCTTCGGCCAGCAATGGTACGTCGAACCTATTTGAGTTGAAGCCTGCCAAGTCACATCCTTCAATGTCGTTGGCTATGCTTTTGGCCACTTCCTTGAATGTTGGGCAGTCGGCCACATCCTCATCATAAATGCCATGTACCTCCGACGCCTCTTCAGGAATGTGCATCCCTGGATTGATGCGCAAGGTCTTGGCTTCCTCATTGCCATTCGGGAATACCTTCAGATAACAAATCTCTACGATACGATCACTGATGATATTGGTACCGGTCGTTTCCAAATCGAAAAACACCAGCGGATTTGATAGGTTTAGTTTCATGTCAATCGTTCAGCATCATTGGCATCAACAACATCAGTACCTCTTGCTTGTCTTCTTGTGGTGAAGGCAGGAAGATGCCTGCACGCGAAGCGTCAGCCAGCTGTATCGTCACATCGTCTGATGACATGTTGTTTAGGATCTCAATCAGGAAGCTTGCCTTGAAGCCGATGCCAAACGATTGACCACTGTATTGGCATGTGATTGTTTCTTCGGCCGAGGTGGAGAAGTCCAGATCCTGTGCCGATATCTTGATTTGGTCGGCCAACATGTGCAATTTCACCAAATTGCTTACAGCCGAAGAGAACACTGCGATACGGCGCAAGGCGCCAATCAGCAACTGGCGGTCCACTATGGCGATATTTGGATTGTTCTGAGGAATCACAGAGTTGTAATTGGGGAATCGTCCGTCTATTTGTCGGCATGTCAGTTGGCAGTTGTCCATGGAGAACACAGCATTCCGGTCGTCAAACGACACCGACACCTCGTTCTCCTGTTTGCCCAACAACCCTTTCAGTAGGTTTGCGGGTTTGCGAGGCAGGATGAAGGCTGAACGTTCTCCACAGGTCACATTCAGCGACTTGTATTTCACTAACTTATGCCCATCGGAAGCTACAAACACAATCTGGTCAGGTGTAACATCAAAATATATGCCGTTCATGACGGGGCGCAACTCGTCGTCTGCCGTAGCGAAAAGGGCGCAGCTCATACTGTCGAGGAGGGTCGATGCCGATACCTTGAAATCTACTTTCCCCTCATTCAGGGCGGTTGTCTTGGGGTATTCATCGGCCGATTGGCTGATTAGCGAATAAACGCCATTGTTGTTGTAAAGCACCTTCACTTCAAGGCTGAAAGTGTTTACATCGAACGACAACGGTTGTTCGGGAAGTTCCTTCAGGGCATCGAGCATGTTCTTGGCCGAGATGGCAAACGTGAAATCTTCTGTGCTTTCCACCAGTTCCATGGTTGTTGTCAGGGTTGTTTCGCTGTCCGAAGCGGTGGCCGACAACGTCTTGCCTTTGATTTCCATTAGGAAGCAATCAAGGATTGGAAGTGAGTTTTTCGAATTGATTACACGACTGATAGCCTGCAAATGGCTATAAAGGGTTGTACTTGAGATTACGAATTTCATATCTTATTGTTTTTTTGATTTTCAAAATATTTTAGCTCACAAAAATACCTTTTTTTTGTGGCTTTGTCTAATTTTCCGGCAAAAAAATTAGATTATTTGCGGAGAAAGTGCTACTTTCGCACAAAATTACACAAAACAGATATTATGGAAGTTGAAGGAAAAATTATTGCTGTAGGCCAATCACGAGGTGGCGTTTCGAAAGCAGGTAACAATTGGAAATTGCAAGAGTATGTATTGGAAACCATTGAGCAATATCCCAAGAAGGTGGCTTTCGAGGTTTTTGGTGAAGAAAAGATCCAGCAGTTCAATATTCAGGTAGGTGAGTCGCTCAAAGTGTCGTTCGACATTGATGCCCGTCAGTGGCAGGATCGTTGGTTTAATTCCATTCGTGCGTGGAAGGTAGAACGTGTCTCTGCCGATGCTCCTGCGAGTGCGGCTCCCGTACAGCCAGCCGCACAGTTCCAGCAGCCACCCTTTGCTGCTGCCCCCGCACCTGCACCAACTGATTTCGCACGCACCGATCCCGCCGATGACCTGCCTTTCTGAGTAGTTCCGGTTTCGTTGTCTCAGCCACAAACAACCTCCATTTGCGACCTCATAGTCAAATGGAGGTTTGGCGTTTCTTGTACATTCCAATTTTTTGCGCTATTTTTGTAACCACAAATCCCTTTTAATGCCAGAATCATGCATGCATCAATTCACACAAGCTACTTGGAATCAAAATCCCGTTTCGACATCCTCGACGGACTGCGTGGCGTTGCCGCCATCGTCATCGTGTTCTACCACCTACTTGAATGCTATACATCCAACCACATCGATGCACTGTGCAACCATGGCTACCTTGGTGTGGAGTTTTTCTTGGTGCTTTCGGGCTTTGTCATGGGCTATGCCTACGACGACCGATGGGACCGCATGAGTTTCGCCGATTTTGCCAAACGACGCTTGGTGCGTATGCACCCGCTCATACTTTGGGCTGCCTTGTTGGGCATGATGATGTTCTACTATACAGGTAGCACCTCGTCAAATCTGGTTGATGCCACTCCTTGGTGGTTTCTGCTCGTGCATGGTCTCATCACCCTGTTCCTCATTCCCATTCCGCAAGGTGTCGATATCCGAGGCTGGGGAGAACTGAACTCCATCAACGGTCCAGTATGGA
Organism: Bacteroides sp. UBA1773; assembly: GCA_002315285.1. Classification (GTDB taxonomy): domain Bacteria; phylum Bacteroidota; class Bacteroidia; order Bacteroidales; family Bacteroidaceae; genus DCGR01. The sequence continues at coordinate 34,282 of DCGR01000035.1, forward strand.
CGCTCATGTACGAATATGTGGCCAACGTACTCTATGCCTTTGTGTTGCGTTTCCTGCCCAAATGGCTGTTGGGCTTGTGCGTGCTGGTAGGCTTGGTGTGCGTTGCCGACCTCACCTTCAATCTCGACCTGTTCGGCCTCATTGTCACGCGTGGATTTGAATATTCCATGATAGGAGGCTTCTATCTCAACGAACCCCATGTGTATGTGGCTTTTGTGCGCACTCTGTGTCCCTTCCTCATAGGTCTGATGCTGTCGCGCTGTGGATGGAAGTTGGCTGTGAGCCAAGGATTTTGGTTGGCCGCCATCGGCTTGTTTGCATTGCTCGTGTTGCCCTATCCCGGCAACAACGATTTCCGCATCGTCGATGGCCTCTATCAATTCGTGTGCATCGCGTTGCTCTTCCCATTGCTGCTCATGGTAGGGGCGGGCAGTACCATCAAAGGCCGATTTACCCACAAGTTCTGCCGCTTCCTCGGCGATATTTCCTATCCCATCTACCTCACCAACTACCCCTTTGCCTACTTGGAGCGTAGTTGGGTGGAGGCTCATCCCGATGCGCCCATAGGCACTCGGGTAATGGTGTTCGTCCTTACCTTCTTCATGATACTTCTTTCCGCTTGGGCTGTGTATCGGCTCTACGACCTGCCCGTGCGCACATGGCTGCGCGACCATTGGCTAAGGCGCGGGGTCAAGGCATGAAAAATCATGGGTGATGCATGAAAACAACGCTTGGTGTTAAGGAGTAGGAATCTTGTGAGTTGGCTTCTGTATGATTCATGACAATGATATTTTTTCATATTTCTGCTCTCATCTGAAGCAAATTGTTGTATATTTGCAAACGAAGTAAAAATGACTTTAACATTTAACCATAAAAATTATGAACATTTCTATTACAATGGCTATTGTTTTTCTGATTGGCATCATCATGATTGCCTTGGAAGACATGATTAAGATTAACAAGGCGGCGGTTTCCGTGACAATGTGTATTGTCCTGTGGATTATGCTTCTGATGAATGTGGAGGCCATATTTCTGATGGGTACACCTGAAATGATTGAAACTTTCTGGAAAGCTTATCCAGCGGAAATGTCAACCTATTCTAATCATGAGATAGCATCGGCCTACTTGAGCCAGACCATCGTTTCATCGTTCGGCGACGTTTCATCTACCTTGTTCTTCGTGTTGGCATCAATGGCCATTGTGGAGGTGTTGGATTCGCATGGGTCGTTCGAGGTCATTACCCGATCCATCAAGGCCCGGAGGAAAAGAACGCTGATATGGATTGTTTCGGCTATCACGTTTTTCCTGTCGGCATTGTTGGGCAACCTTGCGACGGTGATTATCGTCATTGCGATACTCCGCAAACTGATTACTGAAGCTGGGGAGAGGCTTCCTTTCTCCTGCCTTTGCGTAATAGCTGCCAATGCTGGAGGCTCGTTCTCTCCCATTGGCGACGTGACGACATTGCTGCTCTGGACTGGTGGCGATGTGACTGCCATCCATCAGATTACACACATCATTCTGCCTGCGTTGGCGATGGTGTGCATCCCGGCATTGCTCGTTTCCTTCTCGTTCAAGAAGGATGAAACATTCTCGAGGCTCGAACTTACAAATGAAAACATCCATCCCCAATATGCCAGTCCTACATTCCAGTCTGTGTTGCTTGGAATAGGTCTTCTGTCGTTGGTACTCGTTCCAGTGTTCCAGTCAAGCCTGAAGGTCCCTCCATATATGAGCGTGCTATTGGGTCTGTGTGTGCTTTGGATCATTACCGACATCAAGGCTGCCATATCTAACGACCCGAATGCTGGCAAGATGAAAGTGTCGCGTTTGTTCAGTCATTTGGACCTTTCCACCATCTTGTTCTTCCTTGGTGTGCTGATGTCGGTTGAGGCGCTGAAGCAGGTGGGTGTGCTTACCTCTTTGGCAAATTCGCTCAATGCGGCCATTCCTGAGCCCAAGGCTATTGCCGTACTTCTGGGATGCTGTTCGTCTGTCCTGGACAACGTTGCCTTGGTGGCTGCCACCATGGGCATGTATCCGTTGGCCGAGTCCGGTACATTCATGCCCGACAGTCCTTTCTGGACGCTTCTTGCTTATTGTGCAGTCACGGGTGGTAGCATCCTGATTATTGGCTCTGCTTCAGGTGTTACTGTGATGGGTTTGGAAAAGGTGAAATTCGGCTATTATCTGAAGAAGTTCTCTCCATTGGCTTTGCTGGGATATTTTGTTGGTGTTGCCATATTCCTGCTTTTCTAAAAATGTGTCATATAAAATACCGATAGATGACAAATAACAAAACCCGATAGCTTGACATCCTTCATAGGCTATCGGGTTTTATGGTATAAGGGGTTAGCTCCTCCCCCCCCATAGAGAGGAAGTTGAGAGCCGAGAGCCATGCACTGGGAATCGATAACTGAGAATTGTAAACCGATAACTGAAAATCAAATAAATCTTTTACGCCCTCATGAAAAAAAGCATTTTACTGATCATGTTGTGCTTGGCACAACTTCTTGTGGCACAGAACCGACAGAACACACTGTGGTACAGAAAACCCGCCAACGACTGGAACGAGGCTTTACCTGTGGGTAACGGACGCATTGGCGCAATGGTGTTCGGACAGCCTTGGAACGAGACTATCCAGCTCAACGAGGAAAGTCTGTGGGCTGGTAGCAAGGCTCCCGGTGATGCGGATGCTGCCGCTCGCCTGCCGGAAATACAGCAGAAACTCATCAATGGCGAAGTGGCCGAAGCCATCGCGCTTTCGGAGAAATACTTGCCAAGCAATCCCATGCGCATCCGCTCCTACCAGAGTTTCGGACTGCTCAACATTGAGATGGTGAGCCCGATGGCCGACAAGGCAACCAAACTATCGGGCTATGAGCGCAACCTCCATCTGCCATCGGGTGTGGCTACCACTTCATTCACACAGGGCGATGTGTGCCTCACACGCGAGGTGTTCGCTTCGGCTCCCGACAACGTGCTGGTAATCCGCATTGCCGCCAACAAGCCAGGACAGCTCAATCTGAAACTGTCGTACTCCCGCCAACAGGATGCCATAGCTGCACCTGCTCCCGACAACATGTTGGCCATCGCAGGACAAATCATCGACTTGCCCAGTCAGCAGACCGACAAGGCTGGAGCCCACATGAAGTTTGGTGGGCTCATAAAGGGTGTGAACAAGGGTGGAACGCTACAGGCCGTGAACAACTCGCTATGGGTGAGCGAGGCCGATGAAGTAGTGTTCTACGTGGCCATGAACACCGACTACAATTTCGGAGAACTCGATTTCGACCGCAACATATCTCCTGCCGACCTCTGCCGCCAGCAGATAGCCCAGGCTGCCCAATATGGTTACAACGAGGTAAAGGCACGTCATGTCGCCGATCATGGCGGGCTGTTCGGCCGAGTGTCGCTGACCTTAGGCGATGCGTCGCAAGACAACATCCCCACCGACGAACGGCTCCGTGCCGTGAAGGAGGGTGCCATCGACCCTGCTTTGGTGGCTCTCTACTTCCAGTATGGCCGTTACATGCTCATGGACTCCTCGCGTAGGCCGGGCGTGCTTCCTGCCAACCTGCAAGGACTCTGGTGCCAGGACATGAATGCAGCATGGAACTCCGACTTCCACACCAACATCAACATACAGATGAACTACTGGCCTGCTGAGGTGTGCAACCTTTCGGAAACGGTACAGCCTTTCTCCGACTGGATAGACAAGTTGCGCGAACCGGGACGAGCCACTGCCCGCAAGACCTACAATGCACAGGGCTGGACGGTGAACCACGTGTCGAACCCCTTTGGACATACGGCCATCAGCGATGGGGTGGGGTGGGGTACCTTCCCGATTGCCGGGGCATGGTTGGTGCTGCACCAGTGGGAACACTATCAGTTTACCGCCGACACTGACTACCTTCGCACTACGGCTTATCCGTGTATGAAGGAGGCTGTGGAGTTTCTGCTTTCGTTCATGGTTGAGGATAAGGAAGGACATCTTGTGACGGCTCCCTCCAACTCACCCGAAAACACCTATCGGCTCCCTAACGGACAGCAATTCAAGCTCACCTACGGTGCCACCATGGATGTGGAAATCATCACCGAACTGTTTGAGGCTTGCCTGAAAGCATGCAAGGTGCTGAAGATGGATCGCGGTTTCAGCAAGCAGATTCAGCAAGCACTGAAGAAACTACCGCCCATCAAGATAGGCAAGCGCTACGACACCATACAGGAATGGATTGAGGACTACGAAGAGGTGGAGCCTGGCCATCGCCACATGTCGCACCTGTTCGGACTCTATCCCGGCACTATCATCACGCCTGCCAACAAGGTGCTGTTCGATGCTGCCAAGCGTACCATAGACCGCCGCCGCAAGTACAACGAAGACCCCAAGACCCGACAAGGCTCGTACACGGGATGGAGCCGCGCATGGCTGATCAACTTCTATGCCCGGTTGCTCGATGGCGAGGAGGCGGGAGCCAACGTACAGGCACTGCTCGGCAAATCCACCCAGTGGAACCTGTTCGACTCGCATCCACCTTTCCAGATCGATGGCAACTTTGGCGGCACTGCCGGCATAGCCGAAATGTTGCTCCAGTCACATGCCGGTGAGCTGCATCTGTTGCCAGCCATCCCCACAGCCTGGGGCACTGGCGAGGTGAGCGGACTGCGTGCCCGTGGTGGATTCACTGTTGATATGAAATGGACTGATGGAAAACTCACCGAAGCCACTATCCATGCCGACAGGTCGCAGAAATGCACACTACGCTACAACGGAAAAGTGAAAACAATACGGGTGGATGCAGCGAAGCCATATCAAATCAAAGACTTTTGAACCAATACGAATAATCGACTATGCACAAATCATTTTTCCTGTTTTGCATGTTGACGGCATTGCTGCTCAACGCTTGCATGTCAAAGGGTGACGACTCACCCCGACAACGAATGTCATTCAATGCCGACTGGCAGTTCTCGCTCAACAATGGCGAGTGGTGTCAACTCAATCTGCCCCACGACTGGGCCATCGAGGGTGAGTTTTCCAAGGACAACCCTTCGGGCATTTCAGGAGGTGCTCTGCCTGGTGGATATGGAGTGTATAGGAAAACCTTCAAGGCTTCGGCCGACTGGAAGGACAAATGTGTGTTCATCGACTTCGACGGTGTGTTCATGAATTCTACCGTCGTGCTCAACGGCCATGAACTGGGAACCCGTCCTTACGGCTACATCTCGTTCCGCTATGACCTCACTCCCTACCTGCGCTTCGATGCCGACAACGAGCTGGAGGTGCGTGTCGATAATACGGATCAGCCCAACTCACGCTGGTATGCCGGTTGTGGCATTTACCGCAACGTGTGGCTGGTAGTGACACAACCCACACACATTGACCACTGGGGCGTGTATGCCGTACCCGAAGCGAATGGCGATGTGACCGTCAGTGTGGAACAATGTGGCAAAGCTGAAGTGCGCAATACCATCATCGATGCCGAAGGCAACGTAATGGCCGAAGGTGGCGACCGCCTGCATGTGGACAATCCACACTTGTGGGATGTGGCCGCCCCTTACCTTTATACCCTGTGCACCCAACTGTGGAAGGAAGGCATACTGGTGGATGAAGTTAACACACGCATCGGCTTCCGCAGTTTCCGTTTCGATGCCACAGAAGGTTTCTTCCTCAATGACCGTTCGCTGAAAATCAATGGAGTGTGCCAGCACCACGACTTAGGCTGCCTTGGTTCGGCCATGAACCGACGCGCCCTACAGCGCCAACTCGAAATACTGAAAGGCTGTGGAGTCAATGCCATCCGTTGCTCGCACAATCCGCCCTCGCCTGAACTGTTGGAACTGGCCGACGAGATGGGTCTCCTCATCATGGATGAGGCTTTCGACATGTGGTATCGCCGTAAGACCCGCTTCGACTATGCCCGCTTTTTCAACGACTGGTATGAGCGTGACCTCACCGACCTCGTGACACGCGACCGCAACCATCCTTCCATCATCCTGTGGAGCATAGGCAATGAGGTGTTGGAACAGTGGCAGAATGCCAGTGCCGACCAGCTTTCGGCCGAAGAGGCCAACTTCATCCTGAACTTCGGCCACAAGGAAGAGCAGCTTACCAAGAACAATGCCGAACTCAGCGTAAACTCTCTGCTTACCCGTAAGCTGGTAGATATCGTCAAGAGTCTCGATGCCACCCGACCTGTCACAGCCGGATGCAACAATGTCAGTGCCGACAACCAGTTGTTCCAGTCGGGAGCAATCGACGTGATTGGTTTCAACTACCATAATGCCGATGTGCTGAAGGCACCGGAAAACTTCCCTGGCAAGCCTTTCGTGATTTCCGAAAGCAATTCGTCCATCCACACTCGTGGCTACTACCGCATGCCGTCCGACTCAGTGTATGTGGCTCCGGGATATGGCAACGACTACGTGCCCGACCCAACCATGCAATGCTCTGCCTATGACAATAGCCGTGTGCCTTGGGGACACACCCACGAGGAAACGCTCGACATCATCAAGCACAATCCCTACGTGAGCGGACAGTTCATTTGGACAGGATTCGACTACATCGGTGAGCCTACTCCTTATCCTTGGCCTGCCCACAGTTCGTATTTCGGATTCATTGACCTTTGCGGCTTCCCGAAAGACGCTTACTACCTCTACCAGAGCGAATGGACCGACCAGACGGTGCTCCATCTGTTCCCTCATTGGAACTGGCAACCCGCGCAGGAAGTGGATGTGTGGTGCTACTACAACAATGCCGACTCGGTGGAACTCTTCCTCAACGACCGCTCATTGGGTTGCTCGGCCAAGGGTGAACACCGTTTCCACGCACAGTGGCGAGTGGCTTTCGAACCAGGCACATTGCGTGCCGTGTCATACAAAAATGGCGAAGTGGTGGCTGAGCAGCAAGTATGCACCGCCAGTGCTCCTGCCCGCATCAGGCTTACACCCGATCGGAAGGTCATGAAAGCCGATGGTACCGACCTCAGCTTCATCACCGTTGAGGTGACCGATGAAGATGGCAACCTGTGCCCGTTTGCCGATAATGACATTCAGTTCAAGCTCTCGGGCAAGGCTTTCATTGCCGGTGTCGGCAACGGAAATCCCATCTCGCTTGAACCCCACAAGGCCGACCATCGCCGCGTCTTCAATGGTAAGTGTCTGCTTGTGGTTCAAAACCAAGGCAAGAAAGGTCGGGTGAAAGTCACGGCATCGGCGTCAGGTCTGACAGATGCCAGCACAACCCTTCGGGTGAAGTAATCCGGTCTGGTAGCCCCGATCGTTTGCTGTCAGGAGTTGGCAAATGGTTTGGGCTGCTGTGTATGCCCCGACTTCATAGAAACGTAGTATTTGAAAAATAACACAAGAAATGAACAGAATTGAAAAAGCCCTGAGTGTGGCTACCGACACGAAAGTGTGTGAGATAGGCAGAGGAAAGCTCTGCCGTGTACCCGAATTGTTCCGTCAACTGTTTCCCAGGCGGAAAGCCATCATCATCTCCGATACCATCATGTGGGATGCGTGTGCGGAAACCGTCTATCAGTACATGCAGCAAGCCAATGTCCCCTGTGAATGTTTCCTGATTCCCGACCGTCACTTCCATGCCGAATGGAAGTATGTGGAGATGGTGGAGGAGGCCGTACGTAAGGCCGATGCTGTGGCCATCTCGGTAGGTTCGGGTGTCATCAACGACCTTTGCAAGCNNTCACGAACCAGTCGAACGAGGATGGCGCGGTGCAGAAGAACATCGTCTGGCGAGGGAATGAAGTCTGGAACTGCGAATACTCGTACGAGTACTGGCAGCAGGGCGACAATGCGAAGACCGAGAATGTCGTTGTCAAAGGTAATCGCTTCCGCGATGCCGGCAAGGGCTGGGGACACCGTCAGCGGTGGAATCCGAACGCGGCGCATTTGATGTTCTATGACACGACGGCAGAGACGCGCGGCTTCGTCGTTGCGGACAATGTCTTCTCGCGTTCCGAAGACACGCTCTTCCGATTCTTCAATGATTGGCGCGCGCGGGTGATCTTAGTCTCCAACCGTTGGGAGGCGGATGGCAAGTTACTCTGTCGCTTCCACGGACGTCCGACGGCGAACCTCGTCTACAAGTACCCGGACCGTCTCGATCAGATGCACGAAGACAACCTTGCGGAGATCGAGTTCCAGACGGTGTCGAGACCGCGCGTCTTCCAGTCGAACGAAGTCGAGGATTTCCTGCGGTTTCTCCGCCCTGAGGTCATTCCTCCGCCGGCATCCCCGCGTAACGCCACGCTGCGGACGGCGAGCGGTCCTCTCGTGCAGGCGCACCGTGGCGGCCGTGCCGAATATGACGACAATGCGGCCGGAGGTTTCGCCTGGTGCGTCAATCAGGGCGTTCGGGGGTTTGAGACCGACGTGCGCTTTACGAAGGATAAGCGGCTAGTTGTGATGCATGACAAAAATGTCAGCCGCACGACAGACGGCAAGGGCGTAGTTTCGGAGATGACGTTTGATGAGTTGCGCAAGCTCCGGTTGAAGAAAAGCGGAGAGCTCGTGCCGACTGCAGAGGAGGTCTTTCAGACTCTGAAACGGCGCGAAGACGTCTTCATCGAAATTGAAATGAAGGCCAAGCCGGACGAATTCTACACGCCCGAGATACTGGAGGACTACTGCCGCAAGCTGACGGAAGTCGCCGAATCGTGTCTGGCAGCAGGGACGTACGCATACACCTGCTTCAACACGGGGACTCTGGAGACGATGCACCGCGTAGCTCCGAACGCCCCGATCGGGCTTATCGTGGAAGAGACTCTCACGGACGAACACCTGGAATTGGCCCGACGGCTTCGGTGTTGTTCTGTGGCGCCGGTTTTGGCGACGACAAAGGAAATGGTCGACAAGGCGCATGCGGCTGGGTTGACTGTCTGCCTGTGGATGGTTCAGGATGAGGATTGCTACGTCGAGGCGAGGGAGAAGGGTGCCGACCGCATCACAACGGATTATCCGCAGCGGATTGAGGCGGCGGTTCGTCGTTGATGATCTCTACATTGTCGAAGTCGGGGTTTGGTAACAAGAGAAAGGAGACAGATAATTGAATCTGGTTGAAGAGGCACTGAAGCATACGACGGACACGAAGGACTGCCTGATCGGCGCGGGCGTGGCTGCGCGGACGGGCGAGATGTTCCGGAATCTCTTTCCGGGCGAGAAGGCGGTTGTGGTCGCCGATGCGAATACTTGGCGCGTGGCGGGCGAGACAGTGGAAAGGTCGTTGGCCGAGGCCGGTGTCAGGACGGAGAAGGCGTTTGTCTTCACCAATCCGGAACTCTTCGCCGAATGGTCGTATGTGATTCAGTTGGAGGAGGGGCTCAGGGGTGTCCCCGCCGTTCCCGTCGCCGTCGGCTCAGGTGTCATCAACGACCTTTGCAAGCTTTCGGCCGCCCATCTCGGCCAGTCGTATCTGAGCGTTGCAACCGCCGCTTCGGTGGATGGCTACACCTCGTTTGGCGCTTCCATATCCTACAAGGGTCTGAAGCAGACCTTCGACTGTCCTGCACCGGTGGCTTTGTTGGCCGATGTGGATGTGTTGGCCAATGCCCCTAAGGTCATGACCGCCGCTGGTTATGCCGACCTCGCTGCCAAGATTCCCTGTGGCGCGGAGTGGATGATTGCCGACCTGTTCGGTACCGAACCCATCATACCCGAAGCATGGCACATGCTGCAAGACGTGCTCGTGGAACAACTGTCCGATCCCGAAGGGGTGGCAGCAGGAAAGCCGGAGTCGATAGAGGCTCTCTTCGAGGGACTCACGCTGAGCGGATTTGCCATGCAGGCTGCCCGCAGCAGCCGTCCGGCTTCGTGCACCGACCACCTTTTCAGCCATTACCTCGACATGACCCATCACACCTTCCAGGGAGAATTGCAGAGCCATGGCTTTCAGGTAGCCATCGGCACTCTCACCATGTGTGCTTTCTTCGATGCCTTCCTGCAGATGGACCTTTCCACGCTCGATGTGGAGCACTGTGTGGCACAATGGCCCACACTCGAGCAGGAGCAGGAGCGTGCCCGCCAGTTGTTCAGCCAATTCATCGACCCCGAACTGGGCTATCGCGAGATTACCCGCAAGTATTCCGATGCTGGGGAGGTGCGCAAGCAACTTACCCTTGTGCGCGACAATTGGACCGATCTGCGCGACCGCTGCCGCCGTCAAGTGTTCCCTTTTGCAAAAATGCAGCAGCTCTTCAAGGCTGTGGGCGCACCAGCCGACCCTGCCGACATCGGTGTCGCCCGTCAGCAGTTGCTCTCCATGGTGCCATTCACCCAGCTCATGCGTTGGCGCATCAACTTGCTCGACTTGGCCAAGCGTGCCTGCATCTACGATGAACTCGTAGCCAAGGTGTTTGGCAAGGGAGGTGCATGGGAAGTCGGATGACCATCCCTTCTTGATGTGCCATACCACACACAACAACAACGACCGACGTGCCTCATTTGTCATACGGACTCTGCGCGTCGGTCGTTTTCATGTTCTGGCCAAAGCCTTATTTTTTGTTCTTTTGAACAGGTGATTCCTGGTTCATGAAAGCCTTTACAGCCAGATGGATGCCCAATAGGATGAATGGGATGCTCAGCCATTGGCCAATGTCGAGAGTCATGCCTATCTCACTCTCTACCTGAGGATTTTTCATGAACTCGAGTGCGAAGCGTGTCCCGAAGAAAATGAGAAGTCCTACTCCGGTAATGAGTCCTTCCCTACGTTGCGCACCTTGTTTCAGCATCACCCATGCCACGATGCCCGCTACCGCACAGTACATCATCTCATAGATTTGTGTGGGATGGCAAGCCAGACCCTCATAAAGCTGATGCCATTCGTGTGAGCGCACGAACAGGAATCCCCATGGCAGGGTGGTGGGATAGCCGAATATCTCGGAATTCATGAGGTTGCCCAAACGTATGCAGAAACACAATGCTGCCACACCCACCATCATGCGGTCGAACATGTACCAGATGCTTTTCTTGGCGATCAGGCGCGAAAATAGCCAAACGGCCAGAATCACGCCGATGGCGCCCCCATGGCTGGCCAGGCCTCCTTCCCAAATTTTCAGTATCTCCACAGGATGTGTCAGGTAATAGCCCGGTTGGTAGAACAGGCAATGTCCGATGCGCGCGCCTAAGATAGTGCCTACGATGCAATAGGTGAACAATTTGTCGGGCCAGTTTTCCGGGCAGTTTTCCTTTCGCAGGACGGGAGCCACCAAGCGGTAAGTCAACAAGAAACCTATTGCCCACAACAAGCCATACCAACGGATTTCGCGGCTACCCAAACTGAAGATGACAGGATCGACATCCCACGTGACAAACAGGAAATTCAGGAAATTCATGATTCGTTATGTTTTTGAAAGAATAAATTGTGTCTGTTGGGTCACACCAGATGGGCCACATGCTCGTCGCGATTGCCTGGCAGCAAATCCACTACGGGTATCTCGATCATGGTGTAGCAGCCCGGTTGCTGGCGCAAGGTGGCGCGAGCCGCTGCCACAAGTATCTGTGCTGTCAGTGCAGGGTTGTTGATTTTCATGTCGAACTCGAACAACTGGTTGTGGGTCTGTCCTGACACACCTTTGCGCACCAGGTTCACGCCATGGCCCACATCGTTCAGCTCATCCACACATGCCACCTGTTGCACATGAGTTTCGTCGTTCACAAAATAGGGGTCGGCCTTGATGGCTGCCTCCACCGTGGCGAAATCCGCACCTTCCTCCAGCTCCACATACACCATGCGCCGATGGATGCCCGTGCCTATGGGAATGGTCATGGAGAGGGCATCGCGTACACCCGCAATCGAACGGACTGCCACCGAATGGCCCATGCTGCGACCAGGCCCGAAATTGGTGTAGGTGATGCCTTTGGGGGCCATGGCAAGCAACAGTGCACGAACCACTGAGTCGCTGCCCGGATCCCATCCCGCGCTGATGATGCTTACCGCATTGTTGCGTTGGGCCACTTCGCGGAGGTCGCGGCGCAACTGTGGAATCTCGCTATGGAAATCGAAACTGTCAACGGTGTTGATGCCCATTGCCAAAATGCGTTCCGCATATGCTTTCACCTTTCGGGTAGGAGTGGCAAGAATGGCCACATCGACATCCGTCAGATTGGCGATGTCGCTCACTACCTGATAATCCTTCAATTCACTGGGCAGATTGGCTGCGCCATGACGGCGAACCACACCTGCAATCTCACAATCGGCAGCGGTGGCCAGTGCTTCCACCACATACTTTCCAATGTTGCCATAACCAACAACGGCAACTCTCATTTTTCTCATCTTTTGTATTGCTTTAAATTCAGAGGGCAAAATTACACAAAAACAAAAAGAAAATCATAATTTTGCCAAAAAATTGGAAAAAGATAGTCATGATAGAGTATGTAAAAGGAAACATCGATGAGCTCACACCGGCCATGGCCGTGATAGACTGCCATGGGGTGGGCTACGACATGAGTATTTCGCTCAACACTTACAGTGCCTTGCAAGGCAAGGATTCGGCCAAGCTGTATGTCTATGAAGCCATACGCGAAGATGCCTACACACTCTACGGATTCGCATCGCGACAGGAGCGCGACGTGTTCCTGCTACTCATCAGTGTGTCGGGGGTGGGAGGCAACACGGCTCGTATGATTCTCTCGGCGCTCTCGGTGGCCGAACTGTGCAATGTCATCAGTTCGGGCAACCATAAGTTGCTGAGCACCGTAAAAGGTATTGGTCCCAAGTCGGCACAACGCATCATCGTCGATTTGAAGGACAAGATCCAGAGCCTGGGCATCGAAGGCGAGGCACCTTCCACGGTCACCATCAATAGCGAAGTGCAAAACGAGGCTGTCAACGCACTCACTACGTTGGGATTCCCGCCAGCCGCATCTGTGAAGGTGGTGCAGGCCATCCTTAAGGACAGTCCGGAACTCACGGTCGAAAAAGTCATCAAGATGGCACTCAAGATGCTGTAATCAGCCGTCAGTCATCAGCCAACTCATAGTATAGTGCATGGACCTAAGTCCATAGTCATCGCTCTCCACTCTCCACTATGGTTATCGTTTTGGCTCTCCGACCTTGTGTAAAAATCCGGGAAATGACTGCATGGCTTATGGCGGTTTTGTGGCCTGTACTTTTTCATCGAGAGGCCTCTAATCTTTTTTTACTGTACTCTCGTGGAGCAAGTACTGGGCAGTAAATGGTGACTGGATATGCTGACCTTCATTGGTTTTATGGCTCATTGTAGGATTGTAACTATTCAGGCCGTGTAAGGCATACCTACTTTTCTGGAATTAACAATCAGGCCAAGTTGTTTTTTACACGTTACATAAAATAGGGTACACATCTACACACTTTTCAGAAGGGAAGTTCGTCCATGCGAAGGCGGGGCAATTGAGAAATGAATGCCTCACAGAAACGTTATCGGGTGACAACTTCCCATAAGAGAGAAACTGACAACTGGATAAACCATTGGATTGCAGAAACAACCTCTCATGAGGTGTCGGGATTTTCACTTGCAAGGTAAAAATGCGTGGTGAAAAGGTCTGTAGAAAGAATGACTTTATTCCGCAGAAGTCGCTGTGAAAACAGCGTTGTTTTCATCAAGGGCAACCACCTCAAACTCGGGGGATTCATGTACTTGTTCCATGTCAAATATTAATTTAGAATTCAAAAATCACGCAAAAGTATGAAAAACTGATTGAAAAGCAAAATCCAACAAGAAAAAACTTATTTTTGCAGTGATTATGAGACACGATATCAACATAAACGACAGAGACTTTTTCACACTTCTTCGTGCTGGACTTTGGGAGAAAGCCGATGGGGTGCTGTCAACCAATCCAGACTGGGAGTACATATACAGGTTGGCCGACAAACAGAAAGTGCAGGGAATCATTGCAGAGGGAATATCGGTGATGGGAATTGTTTCTGGAATACCCAACGACATTTTCAACAGCCTCATCACCGACAGAGGTTACATCGTAAAGAAAAACATCCAGGTGAACGCTGTTCAGGAAAAGCTGTGCCAGGCACTTGACGACAACGGAATACCTTATGTCATTCTGAAGGGACAAGCGGTGGCGCAGTCGTACGCGAAGCCTGAAATACGCCGTAGTGGCGACATCGATTTCCTGATAATGGAAAAGGATTTTGTCAAGACTAACCAGATCTTCTCTGCCTTCACTTCTGAAACCGAATACCACACCGAAAGCGACCTCCATCACGCCCTCCATGTGGATGGTGTGTGGATTGAGACACATGCCATGGCCAAGGCTTACTTCACGGCACGGTTCGACAGGGTTCTGGAGAGAGAGAAAGGAAAGATGTTTGCAGAACGCTCTTTCGGTTGTTATGACATGAACGGCCACGCAATCAGCATCCCAAATCCGGAGTACACCACCCTGTTTCTGATAGGCCACATCTTGAGGCACCTCACGACAGAAGGCATCAGCATGAAGCAGCTGTGCGACTGGGTGAGATACATGTATGTTCAGCATGACCGCATCGACAAGAAGAAGTTGCGTATGCTTGTGGTGGAAGCTGGGATTTGCGAAGCGTGGAAAAGGTTTTCCGTGTTTGCAGTGGAGTGGCTCGGGCTCCATCTTAATGATGTGTTGCTTTATGAAGCTGGTCATCAGGAGTATGGTGCTGCCGTCTGGTGGCCAATAAAGAAAGTGCGCGAGCTGAACGACGAATCGAAAAATAAGCACATCGACAATTTCTGGCTCCATTACCTGAATGGCTACAAGGAATTCGTGTGCAAAAACAATTACCTTTGGAATATTTCAAAAAAAGCTTTTTTCGAGAGACTCTGTGATAGGTTTGCTTCCCTGCCAATGGTGTTTCTGAAAAAGCTCTTCGGCTTTGGTGGCGACAGATTCCACATGAACAGATTCAAGAGTTAAGCCTTATGCACACGTTTCTGAATATCTGCGGATTGGTCATTGACTTTGACACCCGTTTCCCTGAATACGTCGGAAAGCGATGCGAAAAGTATTTTCTCGGTACCGAAAAGCCTAAAGCGATGGCAAGCGATATCATCGAAATTGGTGTAAGCAATGAGGATATCGCAAAGTCGAACGTGGGTGGAGTAGGCGAGATGGAGGCGGAACTGTATGCGATGAACATCCCTCTGAGCGAACAGTTGCCAATGCTGAGAAGAATGATGACCCATGGTGTGGCGGTGAGTTGTGATGGCAACGGATTCGTGTTCACGGCAAAGAGTGGTGTGGGAAAATCGACACACGCATTTCTTTGGCAAAAATACCTTGGCAAGGAAAGGGTAAGGATAGTCAATGGCGACAAGCCCATCGTGTGGTTTCGGGAGGATGGCGAGATTTTGGTGTGCGGATCTCCATGGAGCGGGAAGGAAAGGATGGACGAGAACGTGTGCGTACCACTCAGGGGTATTTGTCTGCTCAGGCGGTTGGATGGAGAGGATGGAGCACCAAGGATTTTCCGTGCCTCACGGGAGGAAACGCTCGATTTCCTGATGCATCAGATTTACCTGCCCACTAGGAAAAACGGTCGGTTGGCAACGTTCGGAATGTTGGAGGAATTATACAGGAAAGTGCCCATATATCATCTGATTACAGACATGAGTCAGGAGGGGGTTATGGTGTCTTCCAAATGTCTTTTAGGCGACGTTTCGCTACAGCATAGCGGTGGCCCAAGCGGAACCGAATCCGCACAAGAGGATTGATGGCAACCCAAATACGCGAATAGAAGCGATAGACAGGGTTGGAGGAAGAGACGAAACGGCCCCACCGCCAGAACCCTGCCATTAGGCCTACAATATCCTCCTTGCGTACGAACTCCTTGCCGATGCAATTGTCGCCACGAATGATACAATGGTCGGCACAAACCTCCAAAATACGATGCAGAACATATTGGTCGCCCTTGCGATAGAGCACTACATCGTATGCCGTCAGTTTTCTGCCAATGGGATGCAGCAAGACCGGATCCTTTTTGAACCGCAACATGGGGTACATGCTGACGCCACTGATGACGGAAACGTATTCGCCCTTATCGGCAAGCAGTTGCTTGATGTTCTGGTATGTGACTTGTGTGGATGTCATTCGAAAACGCCAGCGGCCTTCATCTTCTCAATCACACAATCGACTTCGCTTTTGGCCAATTCCATATCGATGTCGTAAGTCTTTGCATATATGGTATAAATCTCGTTCCGTTCGAGTCCTTTTTCAATCCATTTCCATATTTTGACGGAAGGTTCGTTCATCTTGATCATTCCCGTGAACGTATTCTCCAGTTCTCCAGTTGAAATAACCATCGTCTTTCCCATCACAGGGCAAAACATAAATCCTTTCTTTATTTTCATAATTCCTAATTCTGTAGTTTGATTCCTTTGACTGATTTTCATGAGTTCATGTGCAACAAGAAGTTGACAGCGTGTTCGTCATGGTGATTTGCTCTCCTTCGTAATACTTGATGAAGGATTCGTCCATTTGACCGGCAATGTCGATGTCGATGAGATGGTTCAGGAAACCATTTACTTTCAATATATTGCCATCTTTGAGAACTCCATCGCTCATGATTTTTTTTTTCTAGGAAATTCGTATTGTTATTATTGAAGATTGGCTGGGTTGGTTGTATGTGGAGAATGGTATCAGAAAAAAGGAATTATCAGCGAAGGAATTGCCCCTGCGACCATCGGAAAGCAAGTGTGTCGGCAACGAGGGTCATGGCATGGGTGTCAGGATTGACCACGTTGTGACGGTTCGTAAGAATCAGCGAGGGCTCTTCGGCAGACAGCTGTGCCTGGGAGTACCCGGCAATGCTGTCGGGGAGTGCTTGTGACGGAAGCAATTGCCAATTGGCATCGTAAAGGCGAATGGTACTGTCGGGGATGGGTGTCTTGATGGTCTTGACGACACAGAAGACATTGATGCTGTCGTTGAGCGGCAACAACCGCACCTGAAGGGTGCTTGCTTCCGTAAGCTGCATGAACAGGTAACTGTCGGTGAGTTGCAGCAGTTCCGACTTTCCACCCAGCTTGTTGTCAACGATGGCTTTCATGTGGTTGTCGAGAAAGTCAACGCAGTCTTCACGATTCACCTTGGTAAGCAAGGGGGTTATGGCTTCGGGCATATTGACAAAAAAACTTTTCATGTCCTGTGCATGAAGTCCCACAACAACGAACAGCAGGAATATCGAGACGTATCTTTTCATTTCGATGCCAAAATTACATAAAAAAACGACAAATTGATGCGTTACGCGAATAATTTTGTAAATTTGCCGACTGAAACATACAATACGCAACAACTATTATGTATTTACATCCAGAATTCGAGACTCTTTCGCGCAGTGAAATTGAAAAGCTTCAGCTGGAGCGTCTGCAGGCAACGGTGAAGCATTGCATGAATTCACCACTCTACAAAAAACGATTTGAAGAAAACCATCTTTCACCCGACGATATCAAGTCGCTCGACGACCTCAGACGGATTCCGTTTACCACCAAGCAGGACTTGCGCGACACCTATCCTTTCGGCATCGCATCGGTGCCTTTGGAAAAATGCGTGCGACTGCACTCGTCAAGCGGTACGACAGGCAACCCGACAGTAATCCTACACACCCAGAAGGACCTGAACGAATGGGCCAACGCCGTGGCCCGTTGCCTGTACATGGTAGGTCTGCGACCCAATGATGTGTTCCAAAACTCATCGGGCTACGGCATGTTTACCGGTGGTTTGGGATTCCAATATGGTGCAGAACGCCTTGGCATGCTGACTGTGCCTGCCGCAGCTGGCAACACCAAACGCCAAATCAAATTCATCACCGATTTTGGCACGACGGCGTTGCACGCCATTCCGAGCTATGCGGCTCGCTTGTATGAGGTGATGTGCGAACTTGGTGTGGATCCACGTCGTGATACGAAACTGAAAACCTTGATTATCGGAGCAGAACCCCACTCGGAGGAGCAGCGTCGACGCATTGAGGAAATGCTGGGAGTGAAAGCTTACAACTCGTTTGGCATGAGCGAGATGTGTGGTCCTGGAGTGGCTTTCGAATGTCAGTGCCAGAACGGTCTGCACATCTGGGAGGACTATTATATTGTGGAGATTGTGGATCCAGACACTTTGGAGCCTGTGCCCGATGGCGAGGTAGGCGAATTGGTGCTCACAACCATCAACCGGGAGGCTATGCCGCTGTTGCGCTACCGCACACGCGACCTCACGCGCGTCCTGCCTGGCGACTGTCCTTGCGGACGCCAACACAAGCGCCTCGACCGTATGAAAGGTCGTAGCGACGACATGATTATTCTGAAAGGTGTGAACATCTTCCCGATACAGATCGAAACCATCCTGATGCAATTCAAGGAACTGGCCACCGACTATCTGATAACGCTTGCTACTGCCGACAGCAATGACGAAATGACTGTGGATGTGGAGTTGAGCGGATTCTGCACCGACGATTATGGCCGCTTGCAGGCTTTGAAGCGCGAGATAACCCGACAGCTGAAGGACGAGATACTGGTGACTCCGAATGTGAATCTGGTGCCCAAGGGTTCATTGCCCAAGAGCGAAGGGAAAGCGGTGAGAGTGAAAGATTTAAGGAAACCATTTTAGTGAAAAACATAATTGACCCATTCGTATGACAATACAACAAATTTCCGTTTTCATCGAGAATAAGCCAGGATCACTGGTGAAAGTGCTCGAAGTGTTGAAGCAGGCTGGTATCCAAATCATCGCATCGACCATTGCCGATACCGTGGACGCGGGTATCTATCGCATCATCTGTTCCGAACCTGTCAGGGCGTATCAGGTGCTCCACGACGCAGGTTTCTCAGCCATGCTGACTGATGTGCTGGCTTTGGTGCTCGATAATGAGGTGGGCCGTGCTGCCGATGCGTTGCGCATCCTCACGGAATCGGGTATCAATATCGCTTACCTCTATTCGTTCATGCTGAGTGGCAAGGGCATCCTGATACTACGTGCCAACGATGCAGACAGGGCTCGGGAAGTAATCATGCAGAACAACCTGACTTTCGTGGCCGAAAAAGACCTGAGTGGCTGGGTATAGAGTGTGATGGTACGACAATGAAATTCGGTCGTTTGTCATGACCTTATGAAAAAAGAATACCACTCAGCAAAAGGTTGGGTGGTATTCTTTTAATAGCATTGCGATTGCTTATACGTCGAGCAAATGCTCGTAGCCAGCACGATACTGATAATGCATCAACTTGTTGGCTTCAGCATCGTCCATGAATTTCTGTACGATAGGGTTCCAAGTAAGAGGGCGACCCAGCTCACCGGCAATGATACCGATGTTACACATTGTGCAAGAAGAATGGCCTACTTCAACTGGCACATTGCCATCGATACGCGATTTGATGCTTTCGATGAACACGCGATGATGTCCGGCACGTGCTTCGAACGGTATCTCATTGTTATCGACCTTCATCTCGAACTTGGAATCGGATGCATAAAGCTTGCCACGGTGTACGGCAATCCATCCCTTTTCGCCATATATCTTCACGCCCTGGCCAAACTCATCGAAGGTGGTTTCTTCCACTACGATGCCATTGTCATACTTGTAGGTGAGATTCTTGTAGAAGCTATAGCCGGGAGGAATCACCTCAACCGGACCGCTGCCATCCTTGCCGACTGCCCACTGGGCAATGTCGAACATGTGTGCTCCCCAGTCGGTCATATAACCACCACCCGTAGGTTTGTACCAACGCCATGCTCCCCAGCAAGGATCTTTGCCTTCGGGAGTAAGAATCGGGTCGATGTCGGGGAAGTAGGTAGCCTTGTCGGTCATAGGGCCTAACCACTTTTCCCAATTCAAACCCTGAGGAGGTTCTTGTGCGGGGAATTTATGATTGACTGGGAATGGCTTGCCTTCCCAACGACCTACATAAACATCCATCTTCTCAATCTTGCCCAGTTCGCCTTCGCGAGCCATGGTGGCAGCATGGATGAACTCCTGGCTTGAGCGCTGTTGGCTACCTACCTGCAGAATGCGTCCGTACTTGCGAACTGCCTTACACAACTGCTTGCCTTCGTAAATGGTAAGAGTCATTGGCTTCTCCAGATAGACATCCTTTCCTGCCTTACAAGCAGCGATGGCAATGGCTGCATGCCAATGGTCGGGAACTGCAATGACCACTGCATCGATATCCTTGCGATTCAACACGTCCTGATAGTCTTCGTACATGGTTGGAGCGCACTTCTTCATGCCTTTCTCCTTGTAGTAATCAGTTACTCGCTTCTCAAAACGATTGCGTTTGATGTCGTACACATCACAACCAGCCACCACCTGTACGTCATCCATCTTGATGAAGCTGCTCATGAGGTACATACATTGCTGACCCAAACCAATGAATCCAAGGTTGATCTTACCGTTGGCTGACTTCTTGGCAGAGGCATTTGCCGCAGGAGCAGCTGCTGACATGACTCCTGAAGGAATCATGGTGCCTGCAGCACCTAAGGCGGATAATTTCAAAAAATCTCTTCTTTCCATGTGAGTTTTTTCTAAGGTTATTAATAAATGTTTGTAAGTGGTAAATATTTGTCCTCGCAAATATAATAAATAGATGAGGGACCATCGAATGTTTAAACAAAATTAACACACAAAATGTGCTGAACTGGCAATGATGTTGCCTTGACAAATATGAAACGAATCGACAGAAGAGCCTTTCACGTTGCACACAACCTGACTGTCTTGAGGCGTATTGAGCAGCCTGAAATAGCGGTGCTCATATCCTCGACAATCATTGCATTGACGATATCCTTGGGTGAGATGCATGTCGGCAAGCGTGAAGTCAAGAGGCAAGATGCCGCACATGGGGTAGGCCGTGCCTCCTGAATGTGTCGTGAGAGAACGTCCGAGCAAGACAACGCCTCCTCCTTCGGCAATGATACGTCCACCGGATGACGCGAAGTCGGCAAGTTGTTGCTTGAGGCGGTGGCGTCTGGAAAGTTGACGGGCAAAAAGTTCCGGATAACCTCCTGGAAGATAAACCACATCGGCAGCCGGCAGGTCGCTGCCATATACAGGGCTGAACCGTATGATGCTGCCTTGCTGCCGCAGTTGCTGGAGCCTGTGTTGCCAAATGAAATTGAAGGCAGGGTCGGAAGCCAATGCAATGCGCAAGTGGCCGGAGGGGTGTGGAAGCTCCTCATCGGTCATGTCGGAAGAATAGGGTAGTGAATAAGCACAAGGAAAAGACTGTTGTGTGCTGGCTAAAAGTTTGTCGATTTGTGTGTTTTGTTCGACCAGCAAGCTGATCCGCTCGATGTCGGAACTGAACTGGCGCCGCAATGTGGCAGTAAGCCCCACATGACGTATGGACATTTTACACTCCTCGGTGTTGGGAAGATAACCGAAACATTCCACTCCCGCTTCATGGCAGGCATCGCGAAGCAGGGCATAATGTGAAGCTGAGGAGACCTGATTGAAAACCACGCCAGCCAGGTGCGCACCTTCGGGGAAATGTCGGAAACCGTAAATGAGAGGAGCCACCGTCGATGCCATGTTGCGGGCGTTGACGAGCAAGACAACCGGCAGATGAAGACAACGGGCAATGCTGGCATCGGATCCCTGAAAGTGAGAATATCCATCGTATAAGCCTCCATGACCATCAACGATGCACACATCTGCCATTTCCCCATGATGGTTGTAGAGATGTTGCACCTGATGGGTGCTCAGGAGCCAGGTGTCAAGATTCACGCTTTCGGTATCCACTGCAATGGCATGAAGCAGTGGATCCATGAAATCGGCTCCACCCTTGAAAGGTTGGACGGACAGACCACGTCGCGAAAGGGCACGCATCAGTGCCAAGGCAAAAACAGTCTTGCCATTTCCTTCCTGAACCGATGCAATATAGAACTGGGCTTTCAAAACAGTTGATTAAGATTGTTTGCTATTATTTTTACACCTTAATTTATTAAAATCGTTAAAACATTAGCGCAAAATTACAAAAAATTTTGCATGAACTATCTTTTTCCTTACTTTTGTGTACGATATATGAGCTAAAAAAACAAAACTAAAATAAAAAGCAAAGCGTATGAAAGATTTTATGGATGAAAATTTTCTGTTGCAAACCGAAACGGCACAGAAATTGTATCATGAACATGCAGCCAAAATGCCCATCATTGACTATCATTGTCATCTGATTCCGAAAATGGTGGCTGATGATTATCGTTTCAAATCACTGACTGAAATCTGGCTCGGCGGCGACCACTACAAATGGCGTGCTTTGCGCTCGAATGGTGTGGCTGAACGATTCATTACGGGGAATGCCAGCGACTGGGAAAAATTTGAGAAATGGGCAGAGACCGTTCCTTACACATTGCGTAATCCTCTTTACCATTGGACCCATCTGGAACTCCGTACGGCTTTTGGCATCAACAAAATCCTGAATCCCAAGACGGCCAAGGAAATTTACGACGAATGCAATGACAAGCTACGGAACGATCCTTCGTTTACGGCTCGTGGTCTGATGCGTCGCTATCATGTGGAGGTGGTTTGTACGACAGACGACCCAATAGATAGCCTGGAATACCACATTCAGACCCGTAAGAGTGGATTCGAAATAAAGATGCTTCCCACGTGGCGTCCTGACAAGGCAATGGCCGTGGAAAATCCGGCAGACTTCCGTTCCTACATCGACAAGCTGGCTGAAGTGAGCGGTGTCACAATCCGTTCATTTGCCGATGTCGTTGAGGCTTTGCGCGTGCGTCACCAATTCTTTGCAGAACAAGGTTGCCGTCTGTCAGACCATGGCACTGAGGAATTCTTCGCCGAGGATTACACGAATGCCGAGATAGAGCAGATTTTCAACAAAGTGTATGGCGGCAAGGAACTGACACGTGAAGAAATTGTGAAGTATAAGAGTGCCATGATGTTTGAGTTTGGCGTAATGGATGCGGAAACCGGATGGACACAACAGTTCCATTATGGGGCTATTCGCAACAACAACACCAAGATGTTCAAACTTCTTGGCCCCGACACCGGATTCGACTCCATTGGCGAAGTGAACACGGCAAAGCAGATGTCGAAGTATTTCGACAAACTGAATAGCTGCGACAAGCTTACCAAAACCATCATCTACAACCTGAATCCTTGTGCCAACGAAGTGGTGGCAACCATGCTGGGCAACTTCCAGGACGGCTCGTGCCCGGGCAAGATCCAGTTTGGGTCGGGTTGGTGGTTCTGCGACCAGAAAAACGGCATGGAGAAGCAGATGAATGCCCTCTCGCTGTTGGGCTTGCTAAGCCGCTTTGTGGGAATGCTTACCGACAGTCGCTCGTTCCTGAGCTATCCGCGCCATGAATATTTCCGCCGTACTTTGTGTAATCTGTTGGGCAACGATGTGGAAAATGGCGAAATACCATACGAGGAGATCGGACGTGTAGAACAGATGGTTGAGGACATCAGCTATAACAACGCAAAGAATTTCTTCAAGTTCTGATGTTTTCCTGAAAAGCGAACGACATGGCGGATATGCGCAATTTTTCACTATTACTTCTGAGCCTGGTTCTTACACTACCTGCTTGTAAGAACCAGCCCACAAGCACCGACTACGAAGTGCGCGACAACCTGAACACTTTGGTGAAACAGACCATCGCGACCTCTCTCTCGAAATTGGAGAGCAGTGTTATTGAAATAGGTGACACTTTACTTTATCCTACTTATGGGACTGAGGATTTGAAATGGAAGACCAACAGTTCGAAAGACTGGGTCAGCGGATTCTATCCTGGCTGCCTATGGTATGCTTATGCGCTCTCGGGCGACAAGAAATTCGAACAATGGGCCCGTTCGTGGACTACCGGCATCGAAGCTGAAAAGTACAATGCCAACACTCACGACTTGGGCTTCCGATTCATGTGTACTTATGGATTGGGCATGAAACTCGACTCCACACTCTCGGAATCGTATGAACCGATTGTGCTTACAGCCGCCCAGACTATGGCCAACCGCTTTCATCCGGAGTTTGGCGCGTTGAGTTCAAACTGGGATCGTCAGCCTATCGAGAACACCACTCCGTGTGTGATCGACATCATGATGAACCTGGAAATCCTGTTTTGGGCAGCACAGAATGGCGCTGACACCAATTTCGCACAGCTTGCCGAGACACATGCCCAGACCACATGGAAGGATTTCGTGAGAAATGACGGCGGTACGTATCACATTGTGCGTTATGAAAAGGAAACAGGAAAAATCATCGACAAAGGACAGTTGCAAGGCGACGTGAAGGAATCGACATGGTCAAGGGGACATGCATGGCTCGTGTATGGCCTGGTGTGTACGTATCGTTTCACACACAACACGATGTATCTGGATTGGGCCAAACTGGCTGCCGATTATTTCATCCGCAACCTCAATGCCGATGGCATAGCCGCTTGGGATTTCCAGTCGGATGATACTCAGACTGATGCCTCTGCTTCGGCCATTGTTACGGCTGCATTGTATGAACTGATAGGCCATCTGCCCAATGGCCATGAACGCGAACACTACAGTCGCGAAGCCGATCGGATGCTGGCAGCTCTTTGTCAAGTCCCATATTTTACGGGTGGCAAGGATACGAATTGCTTGCTGGAACATTCTGTGCAATACTATCATTTGGATCATAATGTTGACAGGCCTTGCTCGTTTGCCGATTACTATTTCATGGAGGCATTGTACAGATATGCCCAACACTATTTGAAGTAGTGACAGCGCAACATTGCGATGCTTTTTGTGTGCATTCAAGATGATAATGTATGATGTGTTACTTCAGTTGCCTCTGTTTCAAGGACTAAAGAAAGATGACTTGACGCAGATTCTGGGTTCGGTGAAAATTGAATTCAGAAAGCTGACGGAAAAGACGGTCATTGTACGTCAGGGTGATACTTGTCGTCAGCTCATGTATCTGCTGAATGGCGGGCTCACATGTGTGCAAAAAAACGAATCGCTTAATTATGAGCTCAGCGAACTGCTTACCGACACGCAACTCATAGAACCATATTCGTTGTTCGGTAAACATACCACTTATCGGGCTACTTATGAGGCCTGTACGGACACAACCATGTTATTGATTGACAAGTCGTTCATCTTGGCCAAGCTGTTTTCCTATAGCATCATACAGCTCAACTATCTGAATATACTCAGCTGTCGTTGTCAGGAATTGCAAATTGCCATCAACGCACAAAAAGAAGAAAGTGTTGAGACGAAAATCAAGAACTTCATCAAGCAACGTTGCATCCAGCCGTATGGCGAGAAATGGATGGCAATCAAGATGAACGATTTGGCTACTTGTGTCGGAGAGACAAGATTGTCGGTTTCAAGGGCACTCAACAGGCTGGAAAGCAACCAACTCATTCAATTGTCACGTGGACAAATCAACATAAGGAATTTAGAATGTTTATGAAAAAAACAATGATGTCGGCCATCTTTGCAATGGCTCTATTTGGATGTAAAATGAATAACAATCCGTTTTTAACCCCATACAATACCCCTCACGACACAGCTCCCTTCGACAAAATCAGGTTGGAGCATTATGAGCCTGCTGTGATGCAAGCGATTGAGGAACATGACAAGGAAATCGATGCCATCATCGGCAATACAGAGAACCCCACATTCGAGAACACCATAGTGGCTTTCGAAAATTCAGGCAGATTGTTGAACCGTGTCTTTGCGGCAGCGAACACACTGCTCAACGCAGAGACCAACGACGACCTTGACGCGCTTGCACAAAAACTGTCGCCTACCGTCAGTGACCATTATTCCAACATCATGCTCAACGAAAAATTGTTTGCCCGGGTGAAGAGCGTTTTCGATAATCCTGATAAGGAAAAGCTGGACATGGAGGATCGCAAACTGCTTGATGAAACATACAAGGCATTCGTTCGTCAGGGTGCCAACTTAAGCGAGGATGCCAAGAAAAGGTTCCGCGACATAAATAGCGAGTTGTCGATGATTTCCTTGCAATTCGGACAAAATGCGTTGAAGGAAAACAACGCATTCAAGATGAATCTGGAGGAAAAGGACATGGAAGGATTGCCCGAAAGCGTCAAGGAAAACTACAAGAACGAGGACGGCTCATATACGGTCAAATTGGATTACCCTTCGTACTCTCCCTTCATGATGTATAGTTCGCGTCGCGACCTGCGCGAAAAGCTGTACCTTGCCATGAATACCAAATGTACCAAAGACAATGAATACAACAACTTCGACAATGTGCGCAAACTTGTCAACCTGAACATGGAGCAAGCACAGTTGCTCGGATTCAAGAACTATGCCGAATACAGCATTTCGGAAAGAATGGCCGAAACACCCGAAAACGTCTATAAGTTGCTCTATCAGTTGATTGACGCATACAAACCTGCTGCAGACAAGGAGGTGGCCGAGGTGGAGGCTTTGGCAAAACAATTGGAGGGCAACGACTTTGAACTGAAATCATGGGACTGGGCATACTACAGCGAGAAGCTCAAACAGCAAACCCTCAGCCTTGATGAGGAAGAATTGCGTCCTTACTTTGAACTGTCAAAGGTGGAAAAAGGTGTATTTGGCTTGGCCAACAAATTGTATGGCATCACTTTCGTACAGAACACGGATATTCCTGTATATCATCCTGACGTTAAGGCCTATGACGTACTGGATAAGGATGGCAGCTTCCTGGCTGTTCTCTATACCGATTTTTTCCCGCGTGATGGAAAGCGTTCCGGGGCTTGGATGAACGAACAGAAATCGCAGTGGCTGGAGAAGGATGGTACAGACAGTCGTCCACACATCACGCTAACCGCCAACCTGAGCAAGCCTACCAAGGAGAAACCTGCATTGCTGTCGTTTGATGACGTGGAGACTTTCCTTCACGAATTCGGACATTGCCTGCATGGAATTTTCGCACATGGCAAATATGCCAGTCTGAGTGGCACTAACGTGTATAGGGACTTTGTGGAGCTCCCCTCCCAAATCATGGAGAATTTCCTGACCGAAAAGGAATTCCTGAGCACTTTCGCGTATCATTATAAAACCGGAGAATTGATGCCCGACTCACTGGTTAGGAAAGTAATCAATGCTTCCAATTATCATGCGGCATACGCTTGTATGCGTCAGGTAAGCTTCGGATTGCTCGACATGGCATACTACACGCTTGCCGCTCCGTTCACGGGCGACGTAATCGCTTTCGAGAAAGAAGCCATGACTCCGACACGCGTCCTGCCCGATGTGCCTGGCACTTGTATGTCGGTCACTTTCCATCATATCATGGGTGGTGGCTACGAGGCTGGATATTACAGCTACAAATGGGCGGAGGTACTCGATGCTGATGCGTTCCAACGTTTCAAGAACGAGGGAATCTTCAACGTTGAGGTGGCGGAATCGTTCAGGAACAACATTCTCTCGCGCGGCGGGGTGGAACATCCCATGACATTGTACAAACGTTACAGAGGACAAGAGCCAAGCATCGATGCGCTCTTACAACGTGATGGCATCAAGAAAGATTAACCCATAGTCCCATTCACACAATGTTGAAACATGTTTTACTGTTTGTGCTAATAATGGTTTCATTTGTTTCTTGTAACAACGAGGACAACATCGATGAGATTTTCGTCAGTGGGGTGTGGAAAGTCGTGAATTTCTATGGCGCGAATGATTGGGGCAGCTTGAACGATGGAGGTCGTCCCGTGTTTATTGCCGAGGCCGATCTGAAGGTAATCAAACAATTATCCATGACGTTTCACGATGATGGTTCCTTGCAAGGAACCTTTGTGGGAGGGTCGTTTGCTGGCAAATGGAGCGCAAATGGGAAAGACAGGACCATTTGCATCTCCAACATTACAACCAACAACACCCCTTCGGGAATCAGCCTTACATTCATCAATTCGCTGAAGGTAGTGGCCCATTACAAGGGTGACAGCAACTACCTGAAACTGGCTCCCGAAGACAGGAATTCATATATTCAGTTCACTCATCGGACAGATTGACGGAAAATCGTGCCAATTGTCCGATTACAATAATCAATCAACAACATAGGGTGGCATTACACAGTCAAATCGCGCCCGGCTATTAATATTTCAGGAATGAGCAGTGATTTAGATGACAAACAACGAAAAATAGACCAACGATACATCCGTATGGCCAGCGTGTGGGCTGAAAATTCGTATTGCAAACGTCGCCAGGTAGGAGTGCTGGTCGTAAAAGACAAGATGATTATCTCCGATGGCTATAATGGTACACCTTCAGGATTTGAGAATGTGTGTGAAGATGAGAACAACGTGACCAAGGCGTATGTGCTGCATGCCGAAGCCAATGCCATCACAAAGATAGCGCGATCGGGCAACAGCAGCGATGGAGCCACAATGTATGTCACTGCTTCGCCATGTATAGAATGTGCCAAACTGATTATCCAGGCAGGCATCAAGCGTGTGGTCTATTCCGAGCATTATCGTTTGGATGATGGGTTGGAACTGCTTCGTCGGGCGGGAATAGAAGTCGTTTATATTGAGAACATAAAGTAATGAATATGAGAAAGCATACATTTACACCAATAGTCATAGCCGTAAGCATGGCGATAGGTATTTTGATAGGTGTGTTTTATTCCAACCAGTTTGGGGTGGGACATCAAATGGATATTGTAACCACATCATCGAACAAGCTGAATTCATTGATGCGGATTGTAGAAAATCAGTATGTTGACACGGTGAACATACCTGACATTATCGAATCAGCCATTCCGACTGTATTGGCTGAACTCGATCCTCATTCCGCTTACATTCCGGCAAAGGATGTACAAGATGTAAATGATGATTTACGAGGTAGTTTCTCCGGTATCGGCATCCAATTCACCATTCAAGACGATACCATACACGTCAACAACGTAATTTCAGGAGGGCCGTCCGAAAAAGTCGGGTTGATGGCGGGCGATAGAATCGTGATGATTGACGACTCGTTGTTTGTTGGCAAAACGATAAACAACAACTTTGCCATGAAAAAGCTGAAAGGCCCTAAGGGTACAGAGGTGAAACTTGGCATCAAGCGTCAAGGCGAGCCAAAGCTCCTCGATTTTGTGATTGTTCGCGGTGAGATTCCTGTCAAGAGTGTTGACGCATCCTATACTATTGACGACAAATATGGGTATATGAAGATTGAGAAGTTCGCTGAGACCACATTCCCGGAAATGCTCATTGCCTTGGCGCAACTTCGCACCAATGGAATAGAAGGGTTGATCGTTGACTTGAGAAGCAACACGGGAGGGTATATGGCTCCTGCCATTCAGATGGTAAACGAATTTCTGGGGAAAGACCAACTGATTGTCTATACCGAAGGCCGACAATCTCCGCGTCAGAACTTCTTCTCAAACGGTACAGGAAGCAGCCAAGACTTGCCGTTGGTCGTGCTGGTTGATGAAGGATCCGCTTCCGCTTCTGAGATTTTCTCCGGTGCTATCCAAGACAATGACCGGGGAACCATTGTGGGGCGTCGTACTTTTGGAAAAGGTCTTGTACAGCAACAAATAGATTTCAATGATGGTTCGGCTCTTCGCCTTACCATTGCGCGCTATTACACTCCCTCGGGCAGATGTATTCAGAAACCCTATACGAAGGGTGCCGATGAGGCATACGAAATGGACTTGCTCACAAGGTATGAGCATGGCGAGTTTTTCAATTCCGACAGCATACACCAAGACCAGAGCCAAATGTTCAAGACTGCCTTGGGACGTTCTGTCTATGGCGGAGGAGGCATCATGCCCGATGTGTTTGTGCCTTCCGACACTATTGGCTACTCTGTCTATTACAACAAAGCCATAAATATGGGATTGGTCAATCGTTTCTGCTTCCATTATTGTGACCAAAACAGAAAGAATCTGGAGAAACTACCCGATACGGAATTGCTTGTCGCTTATCTGAAAAAACAAAATCTGATAGAGCAATTTGTGAAGTTTGCGGAAACAAAAGGCTTGCAGCGTCGCAACCTGCAAATCGCAAAGTCAAGGGCGAAACTGGAGCAAGCTCTGTTTGCAACCATCGTTTATGACATGCAAAATATGGAAAGCTATGTCAAGTACCTTAACGAGTCCGATCCGACGGTACAAAAAGCGATTGAAATCCTTGGCAGTGGTCAGTCAATGCCCCAAGCTCCCCAAAGCGCCAATGCATCAACAGAAAATCCTGCTTCGTAAGAGCATCAGGGAACTGACAGCAGCTCACGACAACCATCTACGGATGGCTTGCTCTGAAAAGCTTTGTAGGGCTCTCGAAGAAACCATTCAGTTCAAGGCAGCACATACGGTGCTGCTTTATTATAGTTTGCCCGATGAACCTGACACTCATGCGTTCATCGAAAAATGGTATCGGGGAAAAACAATCCTACTTCCTGTCATTATCGGAAACGAACTTGAACTCAGACAATACACAGGCCCTGATTGCTTGCATGAAGATCCGCTGTTTCATGTGGAAGAGCCAAGGGGTGTTTCCATTACCGATTTCTCACAGGTTGAACTGGCCATTGTGCCTGGCATGGCATTCAGTAGGCAAGGACAGAGATTGGGCAGGGGAAAAGGATATTACGACAGGCTTCTTCCTCGCCTTCCCCATGCGTATCTGATGGGTTTCTGTTTCCCTTGGCAGATTGTCGATGACATTCCGGAAGAGCCTCATGACCACCGTATGCATCAGATACTCGTTTGCTGATGATGGAACGTCTCTTTCCCAGCGCAAGTGCACACAGACAGAAAAGGCGAGGGCGTGAATCCCTCGCTTTTCTGTCTGGTTCATGTCGTGATTGCCAGCATCGCTGTTGTGCGAATCCCTCCTTTACGCTATATCTCACATGGCTACAGGCGCATGTCTTGATGTTGGTTCTCGCTAGTGGCACAGTGCGCTTACGAGAGTTCCGACGGCAACTGCTGCTGTGACACCTGCCACTACTGCTGCTTCCTCACGGGTGAGGTGTGTGCTGAAGTGTACTACAGGATGAGCGTAATAGTATTCGGGCTCGAAGTAGGTGTCGTACCACATCCATCGGTTGTCGCGCATGTAACCCCATCGGCTGTTTACGAAGCGGACCCTTCCTTCCCATCCGTGCAGATACCCGTGGCAATCTACTTTGGGATGGTGCATGACTCTCACTGGACGTGGAGCATGCGGACGCACCTCGTGGTTGTAATGATTGTCGCAGTTGTAACCGTTGTCGCGTCCGTGGCTGTTGTTTCGATTGTAACTGTTGTCGCGGTTGCGGCTGTTGTCGCGTCCGTGGCT
Source organism: Bacteroides sp. UBA1773 (assembly GCA_002315285.1). Classification (GTDB taxonomy): domain Bacteria; phylum Bacteroidota; class Bacteroidia; order Bacteroidales; family Bacteroidaceae; genus DCGR01. The sequence continues at coordinate 65,476 of DCGR01000035.1, forward strand.
GTTGTTTCGATTGTAACTGTTGTCGTGGTTGCGGCTGTTGTCGCTATACTCGGTGTGAGAGGTGCGTTTGTTGTCGTTATGGTTGCGAGGCGTGTTGCCGTTGCCAAAAGTGTTGACACTTGTCATCATCATGACCATCACCATCATTACCTTGAAAAATGAATTCCGTTTCATAGCTGTAAGTTTTTAAATTGTCAATACTCGGTTCTTGTCTTCTGACACTGCAAAGGTACGACAATGATTTCACTCCTTGCAAATGATATTCCCTAAACGATGAGAGGGGAAACACTAATTGTGATAGGCTTTCCCCTACTTGCACGGAGGGATTCAAAGGGGGGCTTCACGACTGTCAGTGAATTGTCGGGCACTTCGGAATAGCCCTCGTCAGACGTAACGGGTACTCGGACGATTCCCCAACGGATAATCGCCCTGGATGACCTGTTCAAGGGGCCTTGAAGGATAAATCCCGGGAATGATGGAAATATCATCGGATATCTTTGCACAATACGATTATCTTCAGTATGTTTGCACGCGAAACTGGTCATACGCGGCAGTTTTCGACTTCCTCTTCTGACCATTTTGCAAACATACTGAAGTTAAACCCTGATATTTTCCGACAGCCATGAAATCTCTCATACTGGTCCTGTTTCTCACCTTGCTTCCTGAAAGCGACAGTAATTCATTCATTTCCACCATAAAGCCTCTCAGCGGAGAAAAATGGTGGGGCGCAGTCGTCAACGACGGGTTCAGGCAGCCTTACGGCACAATCCGTCAGTTGGACCTTTCCGTCGACAACATGGGCGGAGCCACGGCTCCTTTCCTCGTGTCGTCCGCAGGACGCTACGTGTGGAGCGACAGACCCTTCACATTCTCCTTCGACAACGATACGTTGACCATAAGGTCGCAGGTAGAGGAAGTCAAGCCCGTCGTCGCCGGCACTACCCTGAAAGAAGCGTACCTGGATGCCGCAAGCAAGCATTTCCCCTTCGTCGGAGGTATGCCCCCGAGGGAGTTCTTCGAGAAGCCACAGTTCAACAATTGGATAGAAATATTCCTCCGAGGAACCAACCAGGATGTGGTCGATGAATATACGGATGCCATCGCGGCAAACGGTTTCCCCTGCGGAGTCTATATGATGGACGGTGGCTACCTCAGCCACATGGGATCCATGGCGTTCGAACCCACTCTTTTCCCCGACCCCAAGCGAATGTTCGACAAAATCCACAGCCATGGGTGGAAAGCCATCATCTGGATGACCTATTTCGTTTCCCCGGACAGCCGCGAATACAAGAAACTGCGTTATCACAACCATCACACCACCCTTGATCACCTCGTCCATCGCAAGGACGACAACGCTGCGGCAGTACTCCGCTGGTGGTCCGGAATCAGTGCTGCCTACGACCTCACAAAGCCCGAGGCCAATGACTATTACGTAAATGCGCTCAAGGCTTTCCTTGAGCGCAACCATATCGACGGATTGAAGTTCGATGCTGGAGACCCTCATTTCTTCTCGGAATCCGGGGACTATCGTTTCCATGACCCGGATGCAGAACCTGTCGATTTCTCAACGGCCTATGCCAGACTTGCTTTCGAATTCCCCTACAACGAATTCAGGAGTGGATTCAAGTGTGGCGGATGGCCCATCGTCCAGCGGCTGCATGACAAGGCCCACAGCTGGGAAGCTCTCAGGCAAATCAGCCCGGAAATCCAGGTTGCAGGTCTGATGGGCTCGCCGTATGTCGTGGGAGATATGATTGGAGGAGGTCTTGAAGTCTCATTCCTGCCCTCCAATGGAGAGATCGACCACAAGTTGTTCGTACGCTCATGCGAACTTCAGGCCCTGATGCCCATGATGCAGTTCTCGCTTGCTCCGTGGAGGGTCCTGACCAAGGAGGAATGTGACATTTGTCGTGACATGGCCCAGCTGCATGTCCATTTCGCCCCATATATCCTGGAACTGGCCGAGCAGGCATCGCATACGGGTGAGCCAATAGTGCGCGCAATGGAATACGAATTTCCCGGTCAGGGTTTCAATCGCCAGATGCAGCAATTCATGCTCGGGTCGAGATATCTCGTGGCACCGGTCGTCGGCCCCGACGACAAGGTGAAGGTGGAGCTCCCTGCCGGAGTATGGGTGGATGACCTCGGACGGAAGATCAAGGGACCGGCCGTGCTCGATCTTGAGAATGTCCCTCTCGGGCGAATCCCGTACTACAGGAAAATCAAATGATGCTCCCATTACACGCCAAGCCAAGGAGTTGAGCGCATGTAGGTTTACGTTTTTCTACAACTAAAGAGGTCTTCGTGTTGACCTTCGCGAACTCAGGTTAACACGAAGACCTCTTTAGTTGTACGCCTCGCGCGCGCATTCGTACATATTTTATTGGGAATTAACCCCAACTTTTTCTTGTAACACAACCAATATTTTACACATAGGTTGTTCAATTTGACGTTATA
>DCGR01000059.1 GCA_002315285.1 Bacteroides sp. UBA1773
GGCTTCTTGCGGATAATCATATAAATTTAAACAGCTTCTTAAAGTTTCCATTTATTCAGTACTCCCCCAAAATAGACAGGGGTTAAAATTCATTGTTGCTCAGGGAAGAGCATGTGGACAAACCTGAGCATTCTCTTGTCTTAGTAAAATCCAAGGGGCTCGATGCCCCATTGGATTTTTAGATCAGCGTGCGGCTTAAACCGTCGCATCTCTGTCTTGGTACTGCAAGTTTACTGCATCATTTTGATTCTTGCAATAGTCTTGATGATTTTTACGTCACAATGCCGTATTTCATGGCAGGAAGTAGTACATCCAGGCTCTGGTGTGGACCTTTGAAGTTGTAGAACTGAATGTAATCCTTTTACTCCTTTTCGCAGTTCATCCACCGTTTCTGCCGGGTTAATGTAGATGTATTCCTGCTTGATTGTCCTCCAAGACGCTCTATCCAGATATTATCCTTACAACGTTCCTCACATCCATGCTTACCTTTATCTTAGTGGCATGATTCGAGCCATAACGCGCTCTTTGGATTTGCTGCTACAAAAATAGCTGAACACCATTTCTACACTGGTTTGTCATATTGCAATCAATTGACGAACATTCGTTTGACGTAAGGGATGAGAGTCAGCAGACGAATGCAGAAGGCGCTGCAAATGTAGGTGCAGATGGCTATGCTGGGAATGGCAAGGCTAACGGGAAGGAGGGGGTTGGCAGCATCGCCTTGGATGAACAGTTCGGCAATGGGGGCCAGAAAGAAGATGTGGACAAGATACATTCCAAACGACAGACGGGCTAAGTGGGCAATGAGGTGGGGTGATTGCCTACGCTCTATGCAGGTGAAAAGCAGAAAGGCTCCGAAGGTGGCACAAAGCACGTTGGGCGTGCAAAACTGCCATGCCCATTCCAACTCGGGGGTGCTGATGACCTGCCCGGGAATGCCTTTCAGCCAGAACGACCATGCGGTGAAGGAGGCTCCGATGAGGAATGTAGCAATGCCTACCTTGATTCGCTTGGCGCGCGACCAGTGCAGGTGCGTCCTGATGTAGTGTGCCAGCACAAGGTAGCCCAGATAACCCGAACAATACCACAACATGTGATAGCCATTCCAGAAACATTCGCCCCAGACCTCATCGGTGACAAACAGGCGAAGCCACGGCATGAAGGTGGAGAGGATGAAAAACAAGAGGAATAGAAGCTCGTCGTGGGCCGACGATCGTTCGAGCCAAGGCGACACCACGGGGATGATGAGATAGAGGCTGATGAGCGGATACATGAACCACAGATGTCCTGCCATGGAGGGAAAGTTGAATGGCAAACGCTGAAAATCGGCTACGGACTGCTCCCACGTCATGGCTCCCCATGCCAACGGCAGGAAAGTGTAGAGCAACAGAAAGAGGATGAACGGAGGAAGAATGCGGGAGAACCGGCGGCGATAGAATTGCGACATGCTCACTCCATGGGGTATGGGTACCAGCAGAAAGGCGGAGACAACCATGAATAGGGGTACACAGCTACGGCTGATACCTCCATCGTAAAAGGCCACCCAAAAGCGATTGGACTCGTTGGCAAGCATTGACATGTTGCCTGCCATGCCTGAGGCATCGGCTCCGTAGAAATTTTCACTGGCATGAACAAGAATGACCAAGAAGCAGGCTGTCGCACGCAAATAGTCTATGAATACAATTCGTTCGTTTTTCATCTTTTCCGTTTTATGATTGACAAAAAAAGACCTGAAAGCAGTTCTTTCAAGTCTTTCCAGTGGTGTCACCGGGAATCGAACCAGGGACACAAGGATTTTCAGTCCTTTGCTCTACCATCTGAGCTATGACACCATCTTTGTTTTCGGGTGCAAAGGTAGCGGTTTTTTCCAAACTCACAAACTTTTTCCTCGTTTTTTTTCAAAATCGTTTAAATTTCATTGAAAAAGGCGGCTTAGAGCAACGTATTGATGGCCGACAATGATTGTTTAGCGTCTTGTTCATCAACCACAATGGAGATACTCATCTCCTCTCCTCCTTGTGAAGCGGCGATGATGTTTATGTTGGCATCGCCAAGAGCTGAATAGATTTTTCCGGAAATACCAGGTACGTTACGCATGCGATTGCCATAAACGGTAACAATGGAAACTTGTTTGTCATCGAAGGATAGGTCGTTGAATGCGTGAAGTTGGGTGTCGGAGATGAGTTGCCGGAGGGCGGTGATGGTGTGCTTGATGTCGCTGCGCTTCACGGCGAAACTGATGCTGTACTCCGAAGTGGATTGCGAAATGAAGTGGATGTTGATTTCGGCTTCGGCCAATGCTCCGAAGATGGAGGAGGATATTCCTACGCTTCCCAAAAGACCAGTGCCGCAGACGGTGATGAGGTTCATGGGCTCAGAACAGATGACACCTGTGATGCCTGTTGGCTTTTCAGATAAGGTAGCTGAGGCAATTTTTGCCAGCATTTGGGCTGTGGATACGCTATGGATGGTCAGTGGTATGCTGGCCTTTTTAAGTGGAAGAATGACAGGCGGATAGAGCAGGGTTGATGAGGAAAATACTTGGGCTGCCTCCTCGTAGGTGAGCTCGCTGGCACCATCGTAACTTGCGGTGGTGTGAAACTGCACTTCTTCGGCTTTCAGCAGGGATCCTATGATGGTGGCGGTGAGTTGCGATCCGCCTTGCCCGAGGTCGAGGGTCTCTCCCGCTAGGCGTCGACCGTAGGCTCCCGACACGATAAAGGTGCTGCCATCGGCTTTTTCGTGCAACTTGTTTTCTGTCACTTTCCAATCAATGACAGGTATGCCCTTGTTGCTTTCGCAGACAATGACGTCCCTGCTGTCGAGAGCAATGGCATTGGCGGCACTTGCTACGATGCTTTGCGGCAAAAGGGCTGTAATCATGGCTTTGAGATAGACGATAAGGCTATTGTCAGAGAAGGTCATAAGCATTCCCTCGGCAAGGAGTAGGTGTAGTTTATAGAGCGTGTTGCCCACTTCTTCGAGGTAGGTGGAATTTGCGGACAGGCTTGTGAGGAAAACCTCGAGGTCGTGTTTCTCCTCGATGGCTTCTTTTTTCTGGCGAAGTTGCGCATCAATCAGTTGCTGAAGTAGGTTCTCGAGCTTTTCGCTTGCGGAAACTACCATCCAATCGCCTTGTTTCAAGTTAGTTGCTGCTTGCTGTACGTCGTAGGCACTATCGATTATAAAATGCTTTACTTTCATGCTGTTTGATATCAAATGTGGCATTATTGTTGTTGCAAAGATACACTTATTTTTTTCAATTCCAAAATTCGTAGCCCGAAATTCATGATTTGTTAACCAATCTTCGGTGCTCTATTGTCAGCCGAAAATCCCATGATATAACCATA
>DCGR01000025.1 GCA_002315285.1 Bacteroides sp. UBA1773
GTACTCTTTGAGCGCTACCATCAGCGATGAAGCCCCGCAAGCGTTTTCAAAGGCACAACAATCATTTTTCAGAAAATACAATCTTGTACGTGCAAAAACAGTTTTTCAGGACACACAAGTCCATCTGTCGTAAGGAAAAACAAAGGTGGAAAGACACGCACTCAAGCACATCCTTCCACCTTTTTATCTTTTTGTTTCTGTCAGTATCAATAAAGCACCACCTCGCGATTGCGGCGAACACTCATAGAGGGGAACCACATGTCACGGGCAGTAATGCCACACTCCTTGACAGCCTCCACACAGTATTCCAACCGTCCGAAGTTCGCATCCGCATTATTGGTGCCGAAGGTGAACTTCAGACGTCGTGCCTTGGCCATACGGATGATCCGCATGGATGGGATGCGATAACGGGCATTGATTTCGAGAGCAATGCTGTTTCTCTGCATCACATCGAGCACGCGATTGATGCGCTCGTCGGTCCAGTATTTGTCATACTCGTCGTTCAGGAAACCAGGCAGGAAGGTTGGATTGGCATAAATGTCGGCAGGTTCGTTGGTCAGAATCTTCACGGTCTGATCCACAATCTGCTCCATATAGCCCTCTTCACTGATATCATCCATGATTGCTTCTTCAGCACGATAGATGCGTGCGTTGCGTCCCTTGTGGTCGCGGATGGTCATGGCATCGGTGAAGAGATAGTCGAAAATGCCCAAGGCTTCCTGCGAGAAGGTGCTTGTCCACTTGCGTCCTTCGCCCTGCACACCACAAAGGAACGGCAGCGGACTTACCTCCTTATAGTATTCGTACACTTCCTCGTCGTTGGCCAACATTCTGCCCACACCACCTTCGCCAGCATTGGGAGCCACACCATAGTTGATGCCATAGCTCATCGACATGGCATGTGCCTGCTCCTTGGTAAGACCGCCTTTCAGGTGCACATGATAGTCGATCACAGGAAAGTCTTCCTGCTGCAGACGTATGATGGCATCGTTTTGCTCGTCGACGGCAGGCAGAGTGTCGTTGGGATTCACCGCATCATCGGGAAGCCTGGTGACTTTCATGTTGCGAAACGTCACATCCTTCCAGATGCCGGCAAGTGCGAATTCACCTGACGACAAGTGTTGGTCCTGATGTTGTTTCGTGCGATATGGGGCATCGGGCTCTGTATAGCAAACCACGTCAGTGCCGGCAATGTTGATGGAAATGTTCTTCCCCCTGACAGCTATGGTGAACGGAGTCCACTCGCCATCGACAGCCAAAGAGCGATAAAGATTGCGGACAGATGCCAAGCTACCCGTCTTGCGGGTACCATCTATCTTGCCATTATGGAAAATCACCTCGTAACCCTTGCCAGCCAAATCCGTGTGAAACCACAGACTGGCTTGGGCATCGGGTTCTGTAAGGACTTCACCTTGGAGTGAGAAGTTGCGATAATCCACTTCGGCATACCAACGTTCGCTGGCATGGACTGTTATCTCACTCGTCTTGACAGTCTTATCGAATGTGCTCCATTTGTCGAGCGTACGAGTGTTGCAGCTGACAAAGAAAAAACAGGAAGCTGCGAGACAAATTGCAAAAAATGATTTCTTTTGCATAGTAAAGGTTATTAATATTGGATCTTATATACCCAGGCATAGTCGCAAGGAATGTCATCAGGCGAACTGATGGCAGCAGGTTTGATGGTTATCTGGTCGCCCGACTGTGTGAAGCCTACCGAGCCCTTGTAGCCCAGCATGGTCACCTTCTTGGCCTTTTTCACGCCCTTCACCGTGATGGGTTTCTTGCTCCATTTCGTCATGATGACATACAGGGCATCGGGCTTGCTGGTGTAATAGAGGGTGGATTCCTTGGTGAAGTTGGGCGAGTGTTCCCACTTGCGGGTGTCATAGATCGACTCACCGTTCACCTTCAGCCAGTCGCCCATGTCTTTCAGGCGTTGCTGCATGATGACAGGTATGCGGCCATCGGCCGTAGGACCGACATTGAGCAACAGGTTGCCGCCACGAGCCACCTTATTGATGAGCATGTGGACAAGCGCTTCGGATGTGGAATATTCAGCCAGATACTCGTTGCGGTTGAAGCCAAACGAACCCGCAATGCCTCGACATTCCTCCCATGGACGGCTGAATGCAATGCCATTGGCATCGCCTGTGTGCACCATGTCATACTCGGTGGTGAAGAAACCACCGTGCAGACTGCGCGTCTCCTTGCCCCAACGGTCGTTGATGGCTACTGTGTTCTTCACTGCCGACTCGTTGAAAAGCCACTGCAAGAACTCCACGCTGCGAAGCTGCTCCGAAGGATAGTCCCACTCACCATCCGTCCACACCAGGTCGGGATGATAGGCTTCCACCAGTTCCTTCATCTGCGGGAACATGTGGAGGTCGAGATACTGGTTCAGTGTTTCCTTCTTGTAGAGGGGGTGGAACCATTCGAGGAGTGAGTAGTAGTAACCCATCTTGATACCCTTGTCGCGAACGGCTTTGGTCAGGTCGCCCAGCAGGTCGCGGTGCGGACCAACATCCATGACATTCCAGTTCCATGAGTATTGCGAGGGCCATAAGCAGAAACCCTCGTGGTGCTTGGAGGTAAGAACCACATACTTGGCACCAGCCTCCCCGAAAATGCGTGCCCACTCGTCGGGTTGGAACATCTCGGCCTTGAAATCGCTGGCAAAATCCTGGTATTTCTTGTTAGGGCCATACACACGGTCGTGAAACTCGGTGAAGTAATGCTTGCTGTCGCCACCATTGAGCCACCGACGCCAATAATGCTCGGCATAGCGGTCGTAGATGCCTACCCCTTCGCGGGCAGAAGGACTGTAGGAAGGAACGGAATAGAGTCCCCAATGAATGAAGATACCAAACTTGGCATTCTCGAACCATTCGGGTACGGGACGACTGTCGATGGATTCCCAGGTGGCTTGATACTGTTGGGCCATGCCACACACAGCAGAAGCAAGAAATGCTAATGTGAATAGAAGTTTTTTCATGCGCTTTTTTTGTTCTGAATAAGATTAGTGATTGGTTATCCTTATATTGTCATTATTGCCGCAAATATACTATGTTCTGCCGATATACACAATTTTTCCAGGAAATATGCATCATGACATTATCAACAAATGTTTATTCAACCTGCTGTCGCATAAAACAGGAGCAAAACACCCGCCCACCTTCACCTACTTATATTCCAGCTCCACTTAGGCGTTCTACCTCAGGCAATAACGGCAATCGACAATAGGCTTGTCTGTCTGTTCTTTCAAATTGAAGAACGAGGGCCATGCAGTAAGAATGGCCAACACATCTGCACATCCGATAACCTCAGACATCGATGTACAGTATGAGACAGGCAACCCATACTGAGCAGCGAATTGGTCGTTGGCAACAGGATCAAAGGCCACTATCCTGGAATATCCCTTTTCGAGAAGTTTATTGATTATCAACGCGCTCGGAGCATACCTCACATCATCCGAACCTGGCTTGAAGGAAAGTCCAAGAATGCCAATGCAAGTGGTGTGACCCAATTCGGAAGAACGTGCGGCCCTATCACAGGCGCTGATGATGCGATTCGCAGCATACTCCGGCATCCGGTCGTTGGTACGGATGACATTCCCCAGCAGAGCGGCATCAAAGCCAGACTCCCTGGCCTTGGCATATAGCGCATTCGTATCTTTTGGAAGGCAATATCCACCGTAGCCGCAACCAGGATAAACATACGATGCCATACTGCTGCCACCCCAACGCTTGTCCATGTGCAGGATACGGAATGCGGAAGCGACATCAACATCTCCGATATGGTCGGCAATCACCGACATCTCGTTGGAGAAACTGACAAGTGTGGCCAACAGCGAATTGGAAAGATACTTGATGAATTCGCCTGTATTGCGAGACACACAGAACACCGGACTGGACTGATGTGAGTACAACTCCCTCAGCATCTTCTCCGACCGGGAGTCCTCCACCCCGATTACGATGCGGTCGGCATGGATGAAATCATCCCAACAGTGCCCCTCACGCAGAAATTCGGGATTGTTGGCAACACCAAGTGCCTCTCCTACCCGAACACCACGTGCCTCCAAATGCGGAATGATGACTGTGTCGCAAGTGCCGGGAGGAATGGTGGACTTGGTCACAAGCACACGGAAACGCTTGTCGGAAATGACACTGACAGTATCATCCATCGCTGCGAGCAAATAGCTGCAGTCCGCCTTTCCGTCTTTGCCGTAGGGCGTGCCGACACAATAATAGACATAGTCGCTTTGAGACACCGCCTCCTCCAATCCGGCAGGTGACACGGGCAGAAAGGACTTGCCAAGATGACGGCAGAGCGCGCCGTCGAGACCAGGCTCGAGGAAGGGCAGACGACCCGCCTGTATCAGGCCAAGCCTGTCGGCAGATGCCTCGACGCCATACACCTTGTTACCATACTCCGCAAAACCGAGGGCGGTAGTGAGCCCCACGAACCCCAGACCTACAACTGTAATTACCATAAATATTCCCTTTCATTACTTTCAGAGAGGAAGGCAAGATAGCGCCTGACCCCTTGTTCAACAGAAATTGTCGGATTATAACCAAGCTCTCGCCTCGCCTTTGCAATGCATGGGCACCGACGCTGAGGATTGTTGGTGAGGTATGCCTTGTCTTCCGACACGGCAAAGACCACCTTCCCTTTGTAACCGGACATCTCCCGACCTGCCGCAGCGTAGATTTCCGCAAGCTGCCGTACACTGATTTCCGGATTCTCAATCCCGATGTTGTAATAGCCGAATTCCCCATGCAAAAGTATCTTGAGATAACCGGCAACGGAATCGGCGATGTAGCAGAAAGTGCGGGTAGGAGAGCCGTTCGAGAGAATCTCGATATCTCTGCCTTCCTTCACCGCCAAGGCGAAATCCGCGACTACACGCTTGTCGTTGATGCGCATCCCAGGTCCATAGTTGTTGAACGGCCGTGCTATTCCTATGGGCATCGCGTACTTCTGGGCAAAAAGCATGCACATGGTCTCGCCGAAACGTTTGCTCTCGTCATAGCATGACCTGGGTCCGACAGTGCACACGTAACCATAGTATTCCTCGTCGGTCGGCACATGGGCGGAATCCGGATTGCCATAAAGCTCGCTGGAGGAAAAGAACAGGAACCCCCTTATCTGCCTGCCACTATAGAAATCGAGCAACGACCGCAGCCCCCAGACATTGGCGTCCAAAGTCTCTATCGGATACTGGCGGTAAAACATCGGGGAGGCAATGGAAGCCATGTGGATGACGAACGTAGCATCTTCCGCCCCACTGACTTCACGGATGTCGTCCTTGATGATGTCAAACTTCTGAATGTCGAAAAGACTGTCTTCCGACAAATCCTTCACCCAACCCGGAAGGCCGAGCATGAAGTTGTCCAGTCCGATTACCTTCTTCAATCCCAGTTCACGGGCCTTGGCTTGGAAAAAACGCATGAAATAGTAACCGAGAAATCCTCCGCAGCCCGTAACCAATACCGTAGCATCGGCAAACTTGCTTCTTTCAAGTTCGGACAATTGTGACAGAGTATGGTCAAAATCTGCCTGTAAGGTTTTTGATGTCATTGTCATTTTCTGATGATGGGTTATTTGATCCAAGGAGCGGTGCCGTTCTCCAACATCCGTTCCAATATCAGCTTTTCGTTCATAGTGTCCATACACTGCCAGAATCCGTTGTGGATATAGGAAGCCAGCTGACCTTCTGCTGCCAGACGTGTCATGGGCTCGACCTCCAACGACGTGGAATCTCCGTCAATATAGTCGAATATGGCTGGTTCCAGCACCATATACCCTGCATTGACCCTTCTGACATCATGGAATGATTTTTCACGGAAGGCCTTTACGGTTCCGTCGTCATCGATGTTCAGCACACCCTTCTGTTCAGAGAGGTTGACAGCCGTCAAGGTGGCGATCTTGCCGTGAGCATGGTGATACTCCACGACCTTGTTGATGTCCACATCGCAAACACCATCGCCATAGGTCATCAGGAAAGTCTCATCACCTATCAGATGCCTGATTCTCTTGATACGTCCTCCAGTCATCGTGAAATGTCCGGTATCCACAATGGTTACCTTCCACGGTTCCAGTTTGTTTGTAAGTACGGACATTTCGTTGCATCCACCACGGAAATCGAAACTGATGTCTGAGTTGCGTAAGAAATAGTGGGAAAACCATTCCTTGACATACTCTTGCCGGTAGCCGGCACAGATAATAAATTCATTGTGGCCATAAAAGGAGTATTCCTTCATGATGTGCCACATGATAGGCATGCCGCCAATCTCTATCATAGGCTTAGGCTTGTGCATGCTCTCTTCGCAAATGCGGGTGCCAAGTCCTCCCGCCAGAATCACTACTTTCATCTTCTTTCTTCGAGTTTTAAAGGGAAAGCAAGGTAAATACAGTTGATGCCATTCGAATAGTTGTACGTGATGTTGTCACACATGCCGTTGAGCAGCATCAGTGGTGCCATATCCTCGTCAACATTTGCCTCACATGAAGGTTCGAACTTCATTATCGGGTTGAACGGCCTGCCCTCCTCCTTGATTATTACTGAAATTCTGTCATTTTCGTCTATCACGCGGATGCTGAACACGTCTTCAATATCACGGTTCATGTTTCGCGACCTATATATGATGTTGTTGGCAACTTCCTCCACGCATATCAACACACGATTTCGAAGGACTTGGTTGCTGACGCAGATGTCCATGAAATTCCAAATGTCCTTGATTACCTTCGCAAAGTCACTCACATCATACCTTGAGCGAACGTCCACACCAGGATTTTCCGGACAGATTGGCACCAGTGTGTAGAATCTCAACAACCTGCTCTTTTGTGAAATGCAGTAGCTTACAACCACTGTCATCAACAACCTGACCCAACTTCCTACAGGGAATGCGTACCAGATAAGGTGAGGCGCGAGATATTTTGCGGCTATAGCCAGCGACAATGGCAGCAGTAGTTGTGTGAGCATGATGACTGTCACGAACTTATGGAATTTCTGCAGATTATAGACACCTGACATTATTTCAGTGAAACACATGGGCGGGAAGGTCATGAACATAATACGCAAAGGAAGCGCCGAATATGCCTGCATTTCGGCAGAAGCGCCGAATACCATTGACCAGAACCCTGGCCATATCATAAGCACAGCGGTCACCACCACTGTCAATCCGCACGACCAGTTCAAGCAGTTCTGCACTAATGCGCAGAATCCATCATTGTCCTTCTCTCCCAACAGCATACCTCCAATGCCGCATGCAGCACCTCCAGCCCCAGTTGAAAACATGGCGCATAACATCATCAGCTGCATGAACACCGTCATCACAAACATTCCGTCAGCTCCTTCAGTCTCCTGTATCACATTGTTGAAGAAAAACCTCAAAGCCGCCATCGACACGGTACCCACAAAAATGGGGATTCCGACAGGAATGACGTTTTTGAACATGGTGAAATACCACTTCCTTATTTCGTGGAATTCCAGATGCAAAATCGAGTGTTTCCGCTTCATCCTCAATATCAGATATGCTATGGACACCATGACACTGAGGATTGTAGCCCAGGCAGCACCTGCGATCCCCATGCCCACAACCCCAATCAGGATGTAGTCAAAGATGACATTCGCAACGCCCTCAAGGATAACACACATAGTGACCGACCTCGGCGCGCCATCAATCTTGGTGAAAGTCATCACCACCGATGCTGCCGCAGAAATAATGCAATTGATCATCGCCACAGGCATGTATTCGCACAAATACGGCAGCAGACGTTCCTCATCGGTGAGAAGCCTGCACAATGAATCCATTTTCGGAATCAGCAACAGGTATGCTACGCTGACGATGGTCACTACCGATATGATACCGACCGTAAAATATCTGTTCACCGTCTTATATTTGCGTTCCCCTATCTTGATTGCCGCTAATGTCGATGACCCTACCATAATCAAGTTCAGCACTGCATACACCACTTGCTTTACCGGACTTGAAAGACCTATGGCACTCAATGCATCCTCGCTGATAAAATGAGAGACAATGATGCAGTCCGTCAATGAATTCACCTGCTCGATCAGTGATATCAAGACAGAAGCTATGAAAAAATGCCTGAACGCCTTGGCTATTATCCTATTGTTTCGCCTCATCCATCAACACAAAAATTCCGGACAGCTTCCATTACCGTCACGACATCTTCATCAGACATTCCGTAATACAGCGGCAAACGAACCACCGTGTCACCATAAAAGTCACACATCCTCAACACCCGGCCATCGTGCTTCGCCTTGAAATATTTGCTGCTGTGCAACGGGAAGTAATGAAATATGACCTTTATCCCTTTGTCGCTCATGAAGTCGGTAAACCTGTTCCTACAGTCCGACGAAGGGCACACAAGGTAAAACATGTGGGCATTGTTGGTTGCATACTCCGGCACATACGGCATGCGAAGAGTACACGTACGACCGCTCAGCCCTTCATGGTATTTATTCCAGATGGCTTTTCTCCCTCGTTGCACCTCATCCAACGATTCGAGTTGGGCAAGCAGAAACGCAGCGTTCAGCTCGGATGGGAGAAAGCTGGAGCCAGTATCAACCCAACTGTACTTGTTGACGATTCCCCTGAATGACTCGGCACGATTGGTGCCTTTCTCCCAAAGGAACTCAGCACGCCGGATCAGGCTCTCGTCATTGACTGCCAATAGTCCTCCTTCCCCGGCAGTAATGTTCTTTGTCTCATGAAACGAGAAAGCGCCCAAATGGCCTATGCTTCCCAAAGGCCTGCCTTTGTAATAGCTATCGATGCACTGAGCCGCATCTTCCACAACCATCAAATCATGTTTGGCAGCAAGACTCATAATAGGATCCATATCACAGGCAACGCCTGCATAATGCACCACTACAATAGCTTTGGTCCTGTCTGTGATGAGAGGCTCTATCTGCTCCGCCTCCATGTTCGGGGTGTTTGTGCTGGAGTCGGCAAACACAATCCTTGCTCCTTCTCTGACAAATGCCAGAGCCGATGTCACGAACGTGTATGAAGGCACTATCACCTCATCTCCTGGCTTGATATTGCAGAGCATCGCACACATCTCGAGAGCATCGGTACCGGATGTCGTCAGCAGGACCTTCTTGAAACCGTATCTTTTTTCAAAAAAATCGTGGCACCTTTTGGTAAACGGTCCGTTGCCTCCTATCAGTCCAGACTCTATTGCCTCTTTTATGTATTGTATTTCTTTCCCCGAGATGAATGGCTTGTTGAATGGAATCATTTTATAATCACATTAAATTGATAACATGTTGAATACACAAAGATATGGGATGCCCCATATTTTTCACCCGCAAAACGGGTGGAATGTGAACCGGTTGTTTTCATTGGTTTTTGTCGATGACCGAACTTTCTACGATGAATATTGCCGCAAATATAACACATTCCGCCGAAATGCACAATTTTTTTGGGAAATACACGAAGGGGAAGTACCTAATATCAATAATCTTCGTAATTTTGCCGCAACCATTTTCATTCACCATTCCATAACCCACCATTGACCATCCGTGTGAGATTGAACAAACCATAATCCAAAATTCCAAATCGACACAACCATCATGACAAGCAAAATTCGTTCATTAGCCACAATGGCAATACTGATGTTGCCTTTGTGGATGTGTGCCCAGCACATCAAGCCCCTGCGCCCCACCATTTTGGGCATTGCCCACATCGGTCTCTACACCGATGACATGGCCAATACGGCCGCCTTCTTCACCGACTACTTGGGTTTTGGCGAGCCATACTACCTTCGCCGCGAGGGGAAACCCACGGTGATGTTCATCAAGATCAACGACCGCCAATACGTGGAGTTTGTGGAAGACACCGGGCAGCGGAAAGTGAAATACCGTCACACGGCTTTCCAGACTGGCGACATAGAGGCCATGCGCGTGTATCTGCGCACCCAAGGGCTGACTGTCCCCGATGAGGTGAGCGACACGGGATTGGGGTTCAAGTATTTCCTCACCACCGACTTCAACGGTCATGAAGTGGAATTCCTGGAATATACCGACAAAGGACTGCTGGCCGAACACATGGGCGAAAACATGCCCGACACACGCATTTCCGAGGTGATGAGCCATGTGGGCTGGTGTTGTCCCGATGCTGCCCGCGACATGGCATTCTACGGCTACCTGTTGGGATTCGACGAATTCTGGCGCGGTGGCGCCAACCCGGCAAAGACTTCATGGATAAAGATGTACCTGCCCGAAAGCACCGACTACATTGAACTGATGCTCTACGACCACGAGCTGTCGGTGAGCGAGTTGGGCAGTCTCAACCACATGAACCTGGATGTGAACGATGTGAACGCCACCAAACAGCTGCTCGACACCCGCAAACTGCCCGAAGGCTGCACGGGAGCAGGACAACAACGCAAGGGCATCAACGGATTTGGACAGACCAACACCTATCTGAAGGACAAGACGCGCGTGGAAGTGATGACAAAAGTACCCTTAGGTGGTGCTCCGTCAGCCTCTACCTGGGGGGTTCCCCAACGGATTGCACACGAGTGATCCTCCAACCCGTCGCAGCCACCAACATGCTCATGAGTGGACTTGCCAGATTGAAAATGCAGTAAGGCAGGTAAGTGAGCGTGGCAACCCCCAATACGGTGGCCTGAGTCATGCCGCAACTGTTCCAAGGTATCAGTACCGAGGTCACGGTTACGGCATCTTCCGTCGTACGCGAAAGCAAACGGCTCTCATAACCTTTCTCCCCATAAATGTCGCGAAAGAAGTTGGTGGTAAGGATGATCGACATGTATTGGTCGCCCGTGGTCAGGTTCATCACGAAACCTGTCACCACCGTCGATGTCACCAGGCCGAAAGTGCTTTTGATGATGCTGACCAACGAAACCAACATGCCTCGCAACATGCCGCTTGCCACCATGGCCGAGCCAAAACAGAGGGCACACACGATGAGCCACACAGTGCTCAACATGCCCACCATGCCACCAGTCTTCACCAGACTGTCCAAACTGTCGAAACCTGTCTGCACCGAAGTAGATGCAAAAAACGTGGTCATCAATCCCTTCACCAATTCTGCGGTGCTTCCCACACCAGCAACCACTCCTTCGTGCGTAATGGCCGTGAGGATGTGGGGCTGGAATATCAGAGCGAATACACCCGCCGTAAGCGCCGAAAGAAACAACGTAATCAGTGCATTCAGCTTTTTGGCAATCAGCCACAGGGTGATGACAGGCACCAACAGGGTCCATAAGGAAATGTGGAACGTGTCTTGCAATCCGTCCAGATAGAACGCCACATCCACATTGCCGTTGCTTGCAAGTGCCAGACCCACACAGAGAAACACCATGATAGTGAGCAGAAACGAAGGCAGGGTGGTGAACAGCATGTAGCGGATATGTTGGAACAGATCAGTGCCTGTACACGACGAGGCCAATATGGTCGTGTCGCTCATTGGCGAAATCTTGTCGCCAAAATAGGCACCTGAGATGATGGCACCAGCCGACCAACCCACCGGTACGCCAATGGCCTTTCCGACACCCAGTAATGCCACACCGATGGTGGCAATCGTTGACCAGGAACTACCTGTAAGCAACGATACAGCTGCACAAATCACACAGGATGACACCAAGAAAAATCGGGGAGAGAGAATCTGTATGCCATAATAAATCAAGGTGGGCACCACCCCACTTACCATCCACGCACCAGCCATCATACCTATCATCAGCAACACAATCAGCGACACGGAGGTGTCGGCAAAAGTCTTTTTCAGGGCGTCCTCAAACACCTGCCAGCGGATCTTGTACACCAGCATCGAAATGGTTATACATACACCAGCCGAAAACAACAACGAGAACTGACTGCTACCACTCAACGTATCGCCCTCAAAGAGCAGGTTCGACAACAGCAACAACCCGACAAGCGCCAAGGCAGGAATAAGTGAGACAAGCGGATGGGGAAGCCCCGTGAGACCGGGGTTGGATTGAGGCTTTTCTGTATTGTTTTGCATTGCAGTTTGATGTTATTGAAATGGCTGATGATAAATGAAATGTGGACAAAGGTAATTCTTTTTGGTCAATGAGAAGGATTACTCCATGCATATTTTGACATGCAAACGGCAAAAATCACTGCACTAATGGCGGTTTTTTGGAAATTCACCATGCAAAAATCAAAATATCCATCCATATTCCACAAAATCCTTTTATATTTGCGAACAAACGTAAAATCGAAATTTCACACTCAAAATTCATGTCTTTCACACATCATCGTATCATGAAAAGAATTCTTTCCATTCTGTTCCTGTCGGCCACCTGCATCACCATGCTGCCCCAACAGATAGTCCGTTTGGGCTTGGTTGGCCTCGACACGTCCCATTCCACTGCCTTCACCGAAATCATCAACGGCGGCAATCCCAACGCCTATGGCGGAAAATACAAGATTGTGGCAGCCTATCCCTATGGGTCGAAAGTCATTGAGTCGAGCCATTCGCGCATTCCCGGCTACACCGAGAAGGTGAAAGCCCTGGGAGTGGAGATCTGTGGCAGCATTGCGGAACTGCTAAGCAAGGTCGATTGCGTGTTTCTTGAAACCAACGACGGCCGGGTACATCTGGAGCAGGCAGCCGAGATATTCAAATCGTGCAAGCGTGTTTTCATCGACAAGCCGTTGGGCGGCACGTTGGGCGAGACCATAGCCATTTGTGAGCTTGCCAGACAATATGGTGTGCAGATGTTTTCATCGTCGGCATTGCGCTTCAGCGCCAAAAGCCAGGAACTGCGACAAGGCAAGCATGGCAAGGTGCTGGGTGCCGACTGCTACAGTCCCCACCACCCCGAGGCCACTCATCCCGACTTCGGCTTTTACGGCATTCATGGCATAGAGAGCCTGTTCACCGTCATGGGACGTGGTTGCCAGAGCGTAAGCCGCACTCACACCGACATTGGCGACATCTGTGTAGGCATGTGGGACGAGAACCGCTTGGGCACATTCCGCGCCATCTGTCACAATCCATCCGGATATGGCGGCACCGCATTCACCGAGAAAGGCATTGTGCCTGTAGGAGGCTACGAAGGCTACAAGCCCATGCTCGACGAGATACTGAAGTTCTTCGACACCGGCATTGCGCCTATCGACAACGAGGAGACCATCGAAATCTTCGTCTTCATGAAAGCATCCAACCTGTCGTTGCAACGCGGCGGCAAGGCCGTAACCATGCGCGAGGCCTACGAAGCCGGACAGAGAGAAGCAAGGAAACTATTAAAACCATACAAGAAACAATCATGAGCTCACGACGCAATTTCCTAAAGCAGGCTGCTGCCGTAGCCGCCACCGCAGTGACAGGCAGCACCGCCACCTCCTTCGCTATGCCTAAAAGTAGTGTGCTGGGAGCCAACGAACGTATCAACCTGGCCATTGTGGGCGTAAACGCCCGCGGATTGGCCCACTCCATCAATTTCGCAAAATCCAAAGGCTGCAAGGTCGGACTCATCTGCGACTGCGACACACAAGCCATGGCCCGCGCCCAGGACGAGGTGAACAAGATTACGGGCAACCGCCCGCAAGGCGAACAGGACATCCGTCGGATGCTCGAAAACAAGGACATCGACGCTGTGGTCATTGCCACCCCCGACCACTGGCACGCTCCTGCAGCCATCATGGCCATGCAAGCCGACAAGCATGTATATTTGGAGAAACCCACCAGTCACAACATCAGCGAGAACGACCTGTTGGTGCGTGCCGCTGCCAAGTATCGGAAAGTGGTTCAGGTGGGCAACCAACGCCGCTCATGGCCCAACCTCATCGAGGGCATCAAGCTCCTGCACGATGGCAAGATTGGCACGGTACGCTTCGGCAAGGGATGGTACATCAACCATCGGGCAAGCATCGGGAAAGGCAAGGTGGTGCCTGTGCCTGCACACATCGACTGGGACTTGTGGCAGGGACCCGCCCCACGCACCGAGTTCCACGACAATTACCTGCACTACAACTGGCACTGGTTCTGGCATTGGGGCACCGGAGAGGCACTCAACAACGGCATGCACTATGTCGATATACTGCGTTGGGGCTTGAAGGAGGATTATCCCGTCATGGTGTCGTCAGTGGGTGGTCGCTATCATTTCACCGATGATGATTGGGAAACACCCGACACCCAGCTCATCAGCTTCCAGTTTGCCGACGGAGCATCCTTCTATTGGGAGGGACGCAGTTGCAATGCCTTGAAGATGGATGGGCAATCATCGGGAATGACCTTCTACGGAGACAATGGTTCTCTGCATTTCACAGGAGGCAACCAATATACACTGTACGATGAAGCCGGAAAAGAGATACTGACAAAAACCAATGGTGAGAAATTCGACACAGCCAACACCATCAGTCCGTCGGAGGCACTTGACCAATACCACTATCAGAACTGGTTCGATGGCATCCGTCTGGGCGACAAACTCCACTCCGACATCTGCGAAGCCTGTCTGAGCACCCATTTAGTACAGCTGGGAAACATTGCACAGCGCATAGGACATTCGCTACAGATTGACCCGCTCACAGGCAGGATCATCGGCGACCTCGAAGCGCAGAAATTCTACAGCCGGGAGTACGAGCCTGGTTGGGAAATCCACGTGTGACTCCCTCACTCCCCACCCGGATGCGCCAACCATGCCTTCACCCGCATCAGGTGCATCCGGCAATTACCTACCCACCATTATTCCATGCAGATACTCTTGGCCAATGCTAAAACCATGCGCGACAGTTGCCCGCAACTGCCCCTTTCGTCGCCGCTGTTCCAGTCGGTGGCCAATGCCTTGGCCCTAAGCATGGCCGAACTCGACATTGAGGACCTTGCCGAACAACTCGACTGCAACCTGCAACTTGCCACTGAAAACTGGAAACGTTACCAGGAATTTTTCGCTGCAACGCCCTTGCCAGCCATCATGGCCTACAACGGACAAGCCTACAAGCACCTACGTGCCCATACGCTATCATCCGAAACACTCCACTTCGCCCAGCAACACCTTTGGATTACCTGTTTCCTTTACGGCCTGCTGCGCCCCATGGACGCTATCGTACCCTATCGCATGGAGCATTCCACACGTCTCACCGCTACTGACGACATCCCCATGAACCGTTTTTGGGCCGACATGCTCACCCAAGTGCTCATCGACAGTGTGAAAGCTGATGACGGTGTGCTCGTCCACCTATCCACTGAGGAATACGAGCACCTCTTTCACTGGAAACAAGTGTGCAGTCAAGTACAGGTGGTGCAACCACTGTTCTACGTGCAAAACGGACAACGTCTGAAAATGCAAGCCGTCTGGGCCAAGACCTGTCGCGGTGCCATGACGCGCTTTATTCTGGAGCACCGGCTTCGCCACCCTGCCGACCTTTGCGCCTTCAGCTACGAGGGTTTCAAGTACGCTCCCCAACATGGCGACGTGCTCCACCCCCACTTCATCCTCACGGCTTGAACAGTCAAGTTGCCAGTTTCCAGCTATCAGTAGTCAGTTACCCGTTCTCAGTTCCCTTCACTTTTATCTCTTTAGCACATAGACACAGAAGGTCTTAGCTGGAATGTCGGTAGAGAGCGTGTTGCCGCTTACCTCTATTGCCTTCTCTTGAGGAGTAACAACATTAGGGTTGTCGAGTGTGTTTTCGGCATCGAGGTTATCGCTATGGAGGGTGATGAGCTTGCCAGAAAGGAGAGCCTTGATGCCCTTGAAGGTAAGGTTGACAGGCTGAGGAGTGTCACCAGTGTTGACTATCTTCACGTATATCTCGCCAGTCTCCTTGTTGGCAACAGCCGATGCATAGAGTCCGTTCTGTCCCTCGCTGCCTGCAACAGGCTTCTTGTTCATCGTAAGAGACAAAACGTTAGTACCCTTGTAGTGAGAGTAGAGTTGCTGCACGTAGTATGAGCACGATTTCATGGAACGCATGTTGTCAAACCAGATAAGATCCGGGCACCATTGCCAACCCTTGATGTGGGCGAAGAGAGGAGCGTAGGTAGCCATATACACCACATCGGCATTACGCTCAAAGCCCGTCATGAAGGCAGCTTCGTAGAGGGAAGTCTCGAAGTGGTTGCATTTCTTCTCCTTGCCGTCGGCATACTTGCCTCTACCATGGCAGGCATACTCACCGGCAAACACCTTAGGCCCCTTGCGGTCGTACGAGTCGTAGCGTGTGGCACCGCATCCCTTGATGATGTTGCCGTCGCGGTCGGTTGCCTTACCGAGAAACCAGTCCTCGTTGCGATAGAAATGCTCGTCATAGAGGTCAACACCCAGTTGCTTCATGCGCGACTGAAGGATGTCGAAGGAGGCGCCTTCTGAGTTTGGACCCGTCGTGCCGATGATCTTAATCTCAGGACACTTCTTGCGCAGCACCTCGATGAAGCGAACCAGACGCTTCGTGTATGCAGGATTGTCCTGATAGTCCCACTGCTCGTTGCCGATGGCGATGAACTCAAGGCCGAAAGGCTCTGGGTGGCCCATATCAGCACGAACCTTTCCCCATTTGGTATCAACGCCACCGTTGGCAAATTCCACGAGGTCAACAGCATCTTGGATGTATGGGTCAAGGTCCTCAACGGCAACATGATACTTTGCCTCATCCTTGATGTCATTCTCGAACTGACAGGTCATGCCACAGTTGAGCACTGGAAGAGGCGCAGCACCCAAGTCCTCTGCAAGCTGGAAATACTCGAAGAATCCGATGCCATACGACTGGTAGTAGTCAGGATAGTAGCGGTAGTCGAATTCATACTGCCAGCGGTTGAGGTTCAGCGGACGGTTCTCTACCGGACCAACGGTGTTCTTCCACTGATAACGGTCAGCGAGGTTGGTGCCCTCGACGATACATCCGCCAGGGAAACGGAACACACCCGGGTGCAGGTCATACAGTGCCTGTACCAGATCCTTGCGCATGCCGCCGGTGCGTTCCTTCCACGTGTCGGCAGGGAAGAGGCTGACGTGCTCCACATCTACTGTGAGGTCGGATGTAGGCTTTTCGCCCTTCTCGTTACGGAGGAAGATACGCAGCTTTCCGTCCTCAACGGTCATCTCGGGCCTCAGCTCACATTCGTATTTCTTCCATTCCGCACCCTCCACCTTGATTTTACAGCTACCAACCTGGTGCCTGTTGCGGTCGAGAGCCTCATCGACAAGCTGCACCTCAAGGATGACCTTGTCGCCCTTGGGACAACGAGCCCAGACGGAAAACCTATACGTCTCGCCCTTCTTGTACGACACACCAAAGAAGCCATCGTTCTGAATGGCGGTGTGAATGACACGATGACCGGAATAGCCGAGGCGGAGGTAGTGAGGGCTCTTATCGAAAGGACCATCGTCCATCACCTTCACGTTGCCCGATATCTCCCATCCCTGAAGAGGGTTGCCGAACTCGAATGAGCGGTTCTTCACCATCTCGGCATAAAGGCCACCATCAGCACCGTAGTTGATGTCCTCGAAGAATATGCCATACATTGTTGCCTGTATCTGAGCACCAGGTTTGTTAGCCTGGACCACCATATCATTGACTTGTGCCAAACTTGTCGAAGCGACATTCAGTGATGCAGCCAGAGCAAGAGAAGTGAGCATTGTTTTGGTTTTCATGAAGGAATGATAATTGTAGGTTAATAAATGAATCATAGAAATCAGCACAAAGATACATGTTTCATATCAGAAAACAAAGAACATCGCACTGATTATTACCCATTGGCGGAATTAATTGATTGCATCCACAAATGGTACGCGAGCATTCAAGAGGCTTGTTCTCTGTCATTAGTGGTCAATTGCCTGTTATTCAAGGAACTGTTCAAAAACCATGGTTCCAAGACGATGTTGTGCGGCCATCTGCACCGCAACCTCTTCTCACAGGCCGATGGCATACAAGTGTTTGTAGCCAGTGCAACAGGAAATCCCTTCGATGGACAGGATGGGATGCCGATGGTGAAGGTGGGAAAGGACGCGTTCGACTACCGCTTCGTCACCCTGAAAGAACATGAAATGCCCATGACAAAATAAATCTCGCCTCCCTTAGTGATGATTAAAAAATAACGGTTCTTGCGGGAAATGGAGTGACTGATATAACCTCTCAAATATCAGCAATAAATACGATTTCTTGCAAAAGTAAGGATGTCTATTAAATTGGTTTTCAGGTATCGCGTCTCTAAGAAGTCATAATTTAATCACACATCAAGACCTAAACGGTATTTTGCATGCAAAATTCTCACATAAAGGCTGTTGTACTAATTCCGTTGGAAAGCTAAAGTCCTCCGTCAGAGAGTTATTTTGATTATTTGTTTGTCCATATCCTCTTACTTTGTATATAGGTTGTTCAATTTGATGTAACAGTTTTTGAAACAAAATCATCTACTTTTACATGGTCTGAGATATGGCGTTTATGTTGTTAATTTTTAACTATTTATCGTGTATTTTTAACTCGTAAAAATTGTGTATTTCATTGATTATTAGTAATTTTGCT
>DCGR01000054.1:0-2174 GCA_002315285.1 Bacteroides sp. UBA1773
CCCTACACCATTATAAATCTCACACCCCGTTCTTCCAATCACATCTATCGTCACCCAGTCTTGATAAATGACCTCGCATGTGTCGGGGAATGCGTAGTTGCCAATCGCAAGACGTAACGGCACAATAATCTCAGACAAAGCGGAACATTGGGTAAAAGCATATGTACCAATGCTCGTTGGGAGTGGATATTGAGGATAGATGATTACTGACTGAATATGGTCGAATCCTGAAAATGCATAATTTCCAATCTTCACAGCATCAGTAATTATCACAGACACTAATGACGTTGGGAAATAACATGTTAGATAATCATTTGGTCCAGTCGAATATCCTTGGTTGATCTGTTTTGATCCTTCCCAGGGCGGGATTGTATACGCACCGAACAGATATCCGAACAGCGCCTCCTTGCCACTAGAATTTCTCGCGCATCCAACAAAAGGCAGATTAACGTTACTCAAACTCCGACATTCGTTAAAAATGCCCTCTCCCATACTTATTACGCTATTAGGGATTGTGACCGATGTCAATGAAATACACCCATCAAACACACGATTGCCAAGTTGATTTACGCCATCCCGAATTGTGATTGACGTCAATGCCTCGCATTTCCCAAACGCATAAAGACCGATCCGTGCCACACTGCCAGATATGTCAACAGAAGTCAATGCTGCACATCCATAAAATGCACCAGCTGCAATCACTTCTTCATCCGTAATTCGTACATTCTTCAGCGACTTAGGGAGATAGTATGTTCGTTCCTCACAAAAACGACCACTATGTGTCCAAAACTTCTGAAAAATTTCAACATCACCCTCATGCTTCGTCCCTCCAAACATATAGCCAAACAACGCGGCTTCCGACTCGTCATTACCACGCCTAATTCCAACAAATGGAATAGATATGTCCGACAATCTCGTACAACCACCGAATATTGCATAGCCTATTGTGGTCACACTGTTCGGTACTGCTATTGAGCTGAGCCCTGCACACCCATTAAACGCAGCGTTCCCAATCGATACAATATTCGTTGTAAATGTTATCGATGTTATGCCAATGCAATCTCGAAATGCCGACTCACATATACCTATGACCTTATCACCATTTATCTCATTAGGAAGTACAAGGTCACCAACAAACGATCGGTCAACAGCATTAGTAGCCCCCATCCACGCACCTAAATAGACTCCACTGCCTGTATTCTCGTAGTTCCAAACGACCCCGTCAATCATCACTGTTTCATGAGAGAAACAACATAACGGTGCAATATGCAACAGGAAACAGAGACAACTAAATCCAACCAATCGAACGTTGCTCATAAAACACCTTTCATCTGTATGAAATCATCCCCTTGCACATACTTCTGGCACAATCACCAATGGACAGTCCATCTACTTTCTCCATACTCAGCCACGGACTCGTAACGACATGCTTTCTCGCGTGTTTCGCGAGGTCTTTTATCGGTTCATCAAATGCTATCGCAATCCTATCAAGTTCTACGGGAGTGTCGAACTCAATCAACAGCCGAACCTCTTGTTCTCCTGCCCATGCAGCCTTCTTTAGATATGCGGCATACTTCTTTTGCGAACCATTAAGACCTGTGATGCCACTACGCGGCATATCAACCTTGTATTTTGTAGTTCGATGAAGAACCCCTTCACGCTTTTGAATCGACCTTGAATACTTTGCATAGTAGCCGACATCAAGTAGTTTGACATCCTTTACTCTCGCCTCAATCAGCTTATACTCACCATTGTCTTCCTCCGGAACCTTGTAAACTTTGATTTGAGCTGGTTCTTGCGCCGCCCATTTCTTAACCGCTGCGACAGAAAATTGCAAGCGCACAGCATCAGGACTACCCTTCCCGTACATGACCCACATTGACACAACCTCATGCAGCAAATATGTAAAACTCACATACCAATACCGCCGATCCAACTTACCCTCCGACAAATCATTCTTATCCCAGGGTGCTTTTGTGACAATTACATGCCGCAACTTTGAAGAGTCACTTACATGGACAGGCCGAACCATCTTTGAAAAACTCGACCACTTCGTGTAATGGAAGTATCCCCGCTTATGCGTTCTTCCGGCATATTCCAGCCCCTTGCAAAACCTGTCAATTGGGCATTCCTTCTTCTTGTTTAGACACCTCAAATCAGCCTCGTTCAACTTC
>DCGR01000054.1:2196-3207 GCA_002315285.1 Bacteroides sp. UBA1773
CCTCTCATTTCATTTCGACGCACACTTTGAAGAATCCGTATTTGTCCTCGTCGCCGTCAACAACCGACCACTTCTCGTCGTAAAGATGGGCTTTGCCATACACCGTGTACTTGCGAAGTGCTGCCTGTTCCGGCTTGAGTTCCGGACTCCACGAAACAACCGGTTTCCCTCCAACCAACACGATGCTGGCCGTAAACTTACTCGAAATGTCAGTTGGATCAGTCCCTGCCACAAAGTCTTGCCAGACAAAGATCGGATTTCCGGCGGCATCATTCTTGATAGTCCTTGTAAGGGCAGATGCGAAGTCCTCGCCAAACCGCTCATTGAAGCTTGGGTAGTTCCCCGCCCATGACGATGGCACGGCCACTGCGCCACCCTTGATTTCGGTAAGGACATTGACATAACCCGCTTCGGATGATTGAGGCACCGCAATGCTTGGCTGCACAGAATTGAACACGTATTGCACGATAACATTTGTTACCGTTATTGCAACGCAATTTGTCACCACCGTCGGCTCGATTACAGGCGGCGGTTGCGGCTTGTCTACGTAGTATGCTTCCGCGTTCGTGAAGCCGTACTCGTCGATGAGCTTCGCCCATTCCTCGGCGTATTCGACATTAAACCTGATGTGTAAGTCCTTCGGTAGGCAGGGGTCGCCAACAAACTCCGGTGGCCACCCCTCGAAATCAATCGTCTTGATGGACTCACACCCCGTAAAGGCATCGGGACCGAAATATTCAATGTCCTCTGGGATGGTCAGCTTCTCAAGACTGTCGCACCAAGCAAACGCCTCATCGCGAACGACCCAGAGGTTAGACCCAAAGGTGACGTTCGTCAGCGACGTGCAGTTGTAGAAAGTCCGCTCGTGGATTTCCTCGACCAGACTTGGCAGGCGGATGTCCGTCAGGCTGACGGCCAGCCAGAACGCGCCATCGCCAATTGAGCGAACGGATTCGGGGATTTCTATCTTGGTCAAGGCCGTACATCCCATGAAAGCCAAGTAACCAATGA
>DCGR01000036.1 GCA_002315285.1 Bacteroides sp. UBA1773
GTCGAATATTGGGGAGTACTATAGTAAACAGGCTAATCCAAACAAAAAACGACTGATATGAAACACCTATTGATTTATGTAATGCTTGTGTGCTGCTGTATGGCTCAGGCACAACCTCGCATCCTTGCCCATCGTGGTGGACGTGCGGAACAGGAAGAAAACACTTTGGCGGCCTTCAAGGCTACCTACGAAGCCGGATGTCATGGCTTTGAGACCGACATCCACATCACAGCCGATGGCGAATACGTGGTGATGCACGATTTCACCCTTTCGCGCATGACCAATGGTGAGGGAAACATTGAAGAGTGCAAGGCCGACTACATCCGGACACTCACCACGAAGAAAGGGCAGAAGGTGCTTTTCCTCGACGAACTTGTGGCCTACTTCAAGACGTGTCCTTCGCTTTATGTGGAATTTGAGATGAAAACCAAACCGGAAGTGTATCCTGAACCGTTGCTCCACAAGTATTGCGACGACATCTATGCCATGATCATGGGCAGCAAGCCAAAGGATGCCTTGTTTGTGTTTTCGTCGTTTGACACCCGTCCGTTGCTTTACATGCAGAGCCGCTATCCCGATGCTGAGCTGATGCTCATCACGGGCAAGCCTTGCTCTCGTGAAACGGTGGATTTGTGCGTGGCATTGGGCTTACACCGTGTGGCAGCCACCATCGGCAACACCTCGCGCGATGCCGTGAAGTATGCCCATGAAAAGGGTCTGAAGGTGAACCTATGGCCTGGTGGTACCCCAGCCGACACCCATCTGGCAGCTTTGTTGGGTGCCGACTATCTCTGCACCGACATTCCGCAGCAGGTCATGAAATACATCGATGAGAACCATCTCGACATTCGGTCGAAATAGTCCTTGCTTGTCTGTCAAAATCAAAAACGAATACTGTCATGAAACGGATCATAGTATTGCTGGCTGTTGTCGTCTATCTGGCAGGATATGCCAATGCGCAATCGGCTGGATATGGGTCGAATGAGTCGATGAAGGACGATGCGCAGCACGACGTGCGTATCCGTGTGCGTAAGGTATGGGGGTCAGACAAGCATTGTGCCTTCACCTCCATCATCAAATTCAAAGGCCGGTATTACCTGTCGTTCCGCGAAGCCGACAGCCACATCTTCGATGACGACGGCATCGCACGTGGCGGCACACGCATCCTTGTGTCGGACGATGGCGACCATTGGACTTCGGTGGCACACCTCATGAAGGACGGTTACGACCTGCGCGATCCCAAACTCTCCATCACCCCCGACAATCGGCTGATGGTCATTATCGGAGGGTCGATTTACAACCCCACGACAAAGCACCTCGATGGGCGCATACCCCAAGTGTCGTTCAGTTCCGACGGTGTGACCTTCACCGAACCGCAGCCGGTAGTGATCGACTCGAGAACCACCAACGGCAAGGATTGGATATGGCGTGTCGATTGGCTCGATGGCATAGGCTACGGTGTGTGCTATTCCATGATTGACAGCGATCCTCAGGCAGTCATCACTCTGCTGAAGACAACCGATGGCATACACTACTCCGACGTGGCGAACTTCGACCTGCCCGATTACCCCAACGAGACTACCGTGCGTTTCCTGCCCGACAAGCGGATGCTGATGATGGTACGTACGGATGCCGGTCGGCCCAGCGAGGGCTATTGGGGGGTAAGCAATCCGCCTTACACCGACTGGGAACTCAGGAAAATTGGTTTCCGGGTGGGAGGTCCCGACTTTATTGTGACCGATGACAACAGCATCGTCCTCGGCACCCGTTCGTACTTCATCCCTGGGTCCTACAAGACTGTCCTGATGAAGGGAACCGTCGAGGGCAAGTTCCGTGAAGTATGCTTCCTGCCCTCGGCAGGCGACACCAGTTATCCTGGCCTGCTCGTTGTGGGCGACGAGTTGTGGGTGTCGTATTACTCCACCCACGCCACCCCCAAGGCTGCCGTATATGTGGCGAAAATGCCACTTGCCATGTTCAAGTAACACGGTGCATGTATAACCTTGATCAAATAAACGAATCAATGAAGCAATTTCGTGTAGCGGCGATGGCATTGTTGTTGGTCCTTTCGTGTGGGCTGTCGCTGGCGCAATCGTTCGACATGAAGGGCAAGAGCCATCCCCGTTTGCTGCTCGGCAGCGGTGAGGAAGCGAAAATCAAGAGAAACCTGCAGGTATCGGCTGAGTTGCAGGTGGTGGATCGGAAAATCATGGAGTTTGCCGACGAGGCTGTGGCTGAGGCTCCCCAACCCTACAAGAAGCAGGGTAAGCGACTGCTCTACGTGTGCCAACGCTATCTTCGCAATTTCTATTCCTTGGGCTATGCCTACCGCATGACGGGCGAACGAAAATATGTGGAGGCCGCCATCAAACACCTCAAGTCGGCCTGCACATTCCAGGACTGGAATTCTTCCCACTTCCTCGATGTGGGCGAGATGACCATGGCTGTGTCCATCGCCTACGACTGGCTCTACGACCAGTTGCCAGCCGATGTGCGTACCCTGGCCGAACGGGCTATCGAACACAAAGGCCTCGATGAGGCACTCACCGGCAAGAACAATGGATGGTACAAGAGTGGCAACAACTGGAATCAGGTGTGCAATGCGGGCATGGTGTTTGGTGCCATAGCCATCGGTGACAAGATTCCGGCCAAGGCACAGCAGATCATCGACAACTACTACCAGAGCATCGCGCTTCCACTGAAGCAGTATGAACCTGATGGCGCCTATCCCGAAGGTTTTCTTTACTGGGAATATGGTACGGGGTTCAATGTGATGCTCAACTGTGCTCTCGAGAACATCGGTCTTACTCCCCGGGGCAACGAAGGTGCTTTCTTGAAGTCGGCACAGTTCTATTTCCACATGGCAGCACCCTCAGGTATGGCCTACAACTACTCCGATGGAGGCTCGCAGCATCAGCTTTCCATGCCACTCGATGTGTCCATGTTCTATTTTGCAGCCAAGATGGGCGACACCTCCCTCCTTTGGAATGAGATGCAGCACATACGTCCTTCGCTCAGCGAGAAGGACATTTCTACCAAGAACATGTTCTGCCGTCTGCTGCCCGCCATTCTCATCTACACCAAGAACCTCGACATGTCGGCCATTCCGGTACCCGTACAAAAGACCTGGACCGGCGATGGTACCACCCCCGTGTATGTCACTCGTTCGGCATGGGGCAATCCCGAAGCGGCATTCTTTGGCGTGAAGGGTGGGTCGGCCCGCACTAGCCACGCCCACATGGACATGGGCAGTTTTGTGTATGAGGTGAATGGTGTGCGCTGGGCCATCGATCCGGGCAACGACGAGTATTTTGTCATCGAGAATGCTGGCATTGACCTGTGGAATGGCGCACAAGATTCTGAACGGTGGAAATTGTTGCGCTACGGCAGTAAATGTCATAACATGATTACTCTGGGTGGTGCCGACATCAAGGTGGAGGGCAAGGCCGAGATTATCCGGCGCATCGATGAACCCACTCGCCGTGGTGCGGTGCTCGACCTCACTTCCGGTTACGACAATGTCACTGCCGCGACCCGTACGGTTTGTCTGGTCAACGAGTCTGAACTTCAGGTTGACGACCGGATTACCACAACTGTCGCCACCCCACTGAAGTGGACCATGATGACCCAGAAGGACACCGAAGCTCAGATTGTGGGCAACGACAGGATGCTGCTTGTCAATGGCGAGCGTAAGTTGGAACTCATCGTCAGCGCGTCAGTACCCTTCACTCTCGATGCCTGGTCGGTAAAGGCCACCACGCCTTACGAGGACCTTGACGCACGTGCGGTAGGCTTCAACGCGCAGGTGCCGGCTGGTCGTGAAGTGAGCTTCACGGTCAGGCTCCGTCCGGTAAAGTGATTCACGTTTCCCATCTTGATTCCCTCATGGGGGGCATTTTGAACCCTTCATGGGGGAATCAGCATTGAAAATGCGACAAAATCGAAAAAAAGTGCCGGAAAAATTTGTCAGTTCAAAAAAACGCTGTACCTTTGCAGCGCAATTAGGAAAGGAAAGCATGGCTCATTAGCTCAATTGAATAGAGCACTTGACTACGGATCAAGAGGTTATAGGTTTGAATCCTATATGAGTCACCACTTAAGAGCCAGATACTTTTTCGGTATCTGGTTTTTTAGTGCACTTTTAGCGCCCTTATGTGTCGTGTTGCCAAGGGAATTTTGCCATCACATCACAAAAAAACTTTGTAAAGCACAACTGTACTGAAAAATTTCCTGTAATTTTGTTGTCGAGTAAGCCATCGGCCAATCCCGTCT
>DCGR01000079.1:0-5687 GCA_002315285.1 Bacteroides sp. UBA1773
CTTATTATTTAACCATCACTTAACACTTTACGTTTAATGACATGTCCGAAATCTAAAGTAAAAATGTTATAAGTTATTTCTTACACGTTACTTACAACAACACAAACGAAATACGGCCTAACGGCATTGCCGTTGGTTTGCCATGAAACTCTCCATCGATGTGTCCTGTCTCCAAAACCAGACATCAGTGTGTCTGGGTGTCGATGTTGTGGAGAAGGGTCATTCCTGTAAAAGGCCGTCAATTATCGCCTTTACACCTGTTTGGTTCAATTGTTTGCGGAATCGTACTGAATACCCATCTGCGACCATGGTCTTGAAAAAGGCTTCCGCACATTCAATCTTCTTGTTTTCGTCAGGAGCAAGTTGGGTTTCATTGTCATACGCCTTTGTTTCAATTACGATGTTCAGCTCTTTTGTCCCATCAGCCTTCTTTACTACATACATGAAGTCCGGACTATAATTGGATGATGCTACGGTAGGAATACAGATACTGTGTGATGGTATCTTTCCATATACTATCACCTCGTCAATCTCAGTCCTGACATTTTCGAGTTCAAGGCCAGAGTCATGTGCATACGCATCGTATAGGTATTTTGCTGGAGGCTCTCCTGGAATCAGTTTGCTCCCAATATAAGCTTGCACAACTTCGTCCTTTACGCTACCATCTGCATTAGTCAACTTTGTTTCCTTAACCTTGTAGTTGGCCTGCTTGTAGCAGACCAAGCCCGTCAACTCGTTACATTTCCAATCTTCTACGGCACCAATAAGTCTTGCAAGAGAATCCTCGTTGAACATCTCGTTTGTAATGTCAACTCCCATCTTTGTGGCAGAAACAAATGCGCCATGCAAGGTATGGACAGGGATATTGGTATGTTTTGAGGCTTTGCCCAAGAACTCGTTATAAGCATAGTGGCGTCCCTTGACCGTTATCTCCGTTTTTGATGCTTCATTGCTGTAGGCCACTCCTGCGTCAAAACCAAGTGTCGAACGTGAGGTGCCAAGGACCTGCAAGGCAAACACATGCTTGTCTCTTATCAGCGATGGAAGAGCATCTTGCAATCTTTGGTCGATATGCTTGTCGAAATAGAGGACATACTTCCTGTTCAATATGCTCCAAAGACTCTTCAGTTCTTCAAATTTTGCCTTGCGGACATGTATTGTGTCCTTGCGGTTACTGTTACGATTGATGATACGGGTCTTGTTTACGCCACCCGTGACTTCATTGAACTCAGGATAGTCGCGCAGCAGGTCGTCAAATCTATCAGGTATTATCTGCTGACGGAAATCGACATACCCCTTTTGCAGCAATTCAATATAGAAAGCCGTCACATCCATACCTCTCTTTCTCGCAACAGTCTCTATGTGATCCGGATTTATCTCCAACGGCTTTGCCTGTTCTGTAGAAAGTTCGCTGTTGATTTCAGCCACCAGCTTGTTGGCAAAATCCTTTTCCGTAAAGTCAACGATGTAGTTCAGCATGAAGGAGTCGTCTGATATACGATTCCCTGCACAATCCACAGGCAGACGCAGGCCACGACCCACCTCTTGCAGTTTGCTGATTTCCGAACCGCTTGACCTCAGCTTACAGATTGTGAAAACATTGGGATTATCCCAACCTTCTTTGAGAGTCCATTTCGAAAACAGGAAACGCAATACATTAGGGTTGCCCTCTGCATCCTTAAAACTCAGCAATTCCTTCTTGCCGTGCAGAATAACCTTCACCTCGTTGGCAATACCCTCATCGGAGTCGTTGTTGTCCTGTGCGAAATAGCCGGCACATGATGACTCGAGATTGTCCAGTGTGGCACTAAGATACGCAGCATACTCTGGAGTGTTCTGCTTATTCAGTTCCTTAAGGACTCTTGCCTTAAGCATCTCAAGAAACTTCATTCTCAGCCATCCATCATTATTGCCTTGCTCTCCACGGAAACTCACAATGTTGTCAATGAAGAACAATGCAAGTGTCTTGATTGGCAGACCCTCACGGCAAAAATTAGCTCTCTCCGTTTCGAAATGGCGCATCAGGGCAAGGTCAATCATGCCCTCCTGGTATGAAGCACTATACTGGTCAGGAAAAAACTCCTCTCCAACGTGCTTCTCCTGGCCATTGCTCAGTTCCACAGCACTTGCACTGATGTCCTCAATGCTCACACCATCAAAATCCGTGTCGATAGTGCTGAGGCTATCTCCTTTGCGCAAGATGTGAGTGGTGGCAGCATTACCTTCGCTCATGTATTGCAGACTTACGCTGTCGCCCCTTTGCAGACGAACGATTTTCACCTTCCTGTCGGCACGCTTTCCACCTGGCAGTTCCAAGTGCTCCTTGGCCACTCCCTTTATCAGGCCGCCATTAAACGATTTGGCAGCGTCCAGGTCATAGACCAAGTTCTGGTAGTCCTTGACGAGGTGCTTATGTTTGCCTCTGCCTATAGATAATTCAGGATAAGTGGCGCCATATCGCAACACTAACTGCGGCTCAAAACCATTTATAAGTGCGGCATACGTTTTTCCTGTTCGTTCCATCCGATGAGGCTCGTCGATGATGAGCACAGGTCGGGTGTCGCGGATTGCATCGACCGGACGATGAAACTCACCAAGCATTGAGTCATAGTCTTCGCGTGTAAGCAGTTTGCCGTTCGTCATCAGCTGGGAGTTCAGCAACATGACATATATGCGAGTCTTCTGTAGGCTATTGCCCAAGAAGAACTTTCTGACAGGTGTGGGCATGTTCATTCGCCCTTTCTTCTTCTGCCCCTTTTGGGGCTCGAGCAGGCACAGTTCTATCTGTGCTTCATAACCACATACGTCGGAGAAGTGGCGCATAACCTCGGGATCATCCAGAAACTCTGCAGTACCGGCCTTGATAGGCAATGTGGGTACGGCTATGATAAACTTGTTCAGACCGCAGCGTTTGTGCAGTTCGAACATGGTGCGTGTATAGACGTATGTCTTGCCTGTACCTGTCTCCATCTTCACGTCAAGCGACAGATGCTTAGGCAGTTCCTTTACTTTTTCAGGAAGGTTTATTTCTTTGATACCCTTTATAGGTGCTTTATTGCTATTGAGCAGATTGTTCGCTCCTTGCACATCCCTAAGGGCACCAATATTCAGACTACCATTAAGAATAGCATTCTGGTAGCTCTTCTTGGGCTTCGTGTCAGCCATCGACGCCTCCACCACCGAGCCGACGGAAAAGACCGGTGTAAGCTGATGCTCAAGGCCACTTTCAAGTTTCAGTTCCATTAGTCCTAATGTCTTACTTCAATGTTGACCGAAAGGCTCTTGTTGCCATCCTTCAGCGTGCGGAGGTTCTTCTGCAGCTCTTCGCGATGTGTGAAGCCAAAGCTATATCCGAATATGATGATGTTCTTGGGTGAGAAAGCCTCACCGTTGTACTTATCCATCAGTGCAACGATGCTGTCGGCATTGAACTTGGTGTCGGGCTCAATGAAGTACAGGTGATTCTTCATCCAGTAAGCCTTGTAGCCTCCCAACATCAGCACCTCTGCCTCGTCAGTCAGGCCATAGCCGTCACGTACCATCCATGTACGCAGAATGGTGTCTTCGCCGAAGTCATCGACCGAGATGGTAGTCAGTACATCTACCGTTGGGTCAAACTCGGCCATCAGCGTGAGGGTGTCTTGCTTCGGCTCTTCCAGAGTGTAATGCTTGAAACCGAGGTCACCAGCAAAGAGAGGATTCTCTGCCTTGATTTTCTTGGCAGCACGCTTGATGCGCTCCATGCCGATTTGGTCGATAGTCTTGTAGCCTGCCTTGAAGGCTTCGCTATCTTCCTTGCATGGCTCCTGCCACTGGACGAGGATGTATTCCAAACTATATCCATCATCTGCATCATTAAGCTCCATAACAGCCTGTGCAGTAGTAGCGGAACCTGAGAAGAAGTCAAGAACAATCATTGGCTCCTCTTTATCTTTCATTACTGATGCATCAATAAAGTGCTTGATAAGGTTGACAGGCTTAGGGAATCCAAACAATTTTGCATTGAACAAAGCATCAAAGTCCTTTGTGCCGTCTTGACTCATACCAACATCAGTAGGGAGAAATGTACTCACTGCATAGAGTCCAAATCTCTCTCCTGCTTTCTTCATGTCATCCTCTTTCCAATAACGAAAGACAGGTTTGTCTATATTCAGGAAATCATAATCGCCAGGGAAGACAATCTTTCCTTTCGTATAATAGTCATCAAAGGTTTCTGTCGTGACACACCAAGTACGTTTAGGGTTAGCGGGATACTCCTTCCCGTTTTTGGAATTTATTATGGTAAAATTGCTGTTAGGGCGTTCTACGGCGCTCTTTTGTGTAGTCATATCATGTACCCTCCACATTTTTCCTGGATAATCTGGGGTTTCGTAATATTTACGTTCTTTACCATCTATACCTGCAATAAAATCATCAGACTTTGCGTATGACAGAACCCACTCGAAGTCTTGTGATACTCCGAAAGGCACATCAGACTTTGCCGTCCTTTTCCTCCACGGGAATATGCCAACAAAACACTCCTCCCCAAACACCTCATCGCACAGCAGCTTCAAGTTTGCCTGCTCGTTATCATCTATTGAGATAAAGATAACACCGTCCTTTGTCAGCAAGTCGCGTGCGAACGTAAGGCGTGGGAGCATAAATGTGAGCCATGCAGCATGGCTGGCACTTCCACGCTTGGTCATGGAGAGGATATGCTCTGCACGTTCGGTAGTTATGTCCAGCTTCTCTGCCAGCTGGGTGGCTGTAAACGAGAATTTGTCGTTATACACAAAACCGTCACTGCCCGTATTGTATGGAGGGTCAATATAGATTACTTTTACCTTTCCGTAGTACGACTTCACAAGGTGCTGAAGGGCATCGAGATTATCACCGCTGATATACACATTCTGGCTGTCGCGGTTCTCCGGAAGAGCGTTGTGTGCGGCATCAGGACGTATGATGGTGGTAGTGTCCATGTTGGTAAGCATACGCGCATAGTTCTTACCCAAGAATGTGAATCCTGAGGTCTCGTCGGTGACATCAGTACCATCGGGCAATGCCGCCTTGAATGCCTCTATATCAAACTTTCCCTCAGCGGTGAAGCACTGAGGAAAGTACTCGCGGAGCACCGCGAGTTCCTTGTTGCCAGCCTGTGCTGTCGCGTTGGCATGAAGAATATCTTTTATCATATCATCACTCTGGTTTAGCGTTCGGAAGTTCTTGGTCCCAAATCAATTGTCCCATCTTCACACCCAGGCACTTTGCAATGGCCACGAATGCGTCTAATGGAGGCTGTGATGTGTTGGTACACCATTTACAGATAGTGGCAGGGTCACGACCTGTCTGCTCTGCAAGCCAATTGTTGGTTCTGCCTTGTTCGGCGAGAACCATCTTGATTTTATTGATCCTATTTCCCATTATCGAAAATTCGTTTGGCAAAATTACTGAAAAACAATCAAAGCATAAAAGGTTTACCATAACATTCAAATGCAAAAATCATTGATTCGTTGCGAAATTGGAAATTTTCAATGTTGAATATGCCAAAAATATGGTCTTCCGCCTGCTGGAGCGCAAGAAGTAAACGCCACCTCGCATGGCACGTCCGTGTTTAGTGATGGTTAAATAATAAGTTGGTACGATTTTTCCTTGGATTGTTGAGATATTTTGAAGTTGGGTTGAAGGAGCGTAGCGGGCTACGTGACTGA
>DCGR01000079.1:5766-6749 GCA_002315285.1 Bacteroides sp. UBA1773
GCGTGCCAGCGTAACTAAACATTTTGTGCCAAGTTATTTTTTAATCATCACTAAACCTAAAAGGGAGGTACCCACCCGTCACCCGAGTGAATACCTCCCTTGTGCTGCCTTCAGCCGCAGTCCTGTTGATTCAGGAAATGTGCTGAGAGAGATTAAAAATCATCACGTTCAAAATTACCGAGGTAATAGACTTTGCCTTTCTCAAAGGTGACACTGCTTTTGGCCTCCTTGGTAACACTAAATTCATCACCATCGCCACACTCTGCCACAACCTTAAAGTTGGTGTATGAGCCAGGTGCAATGGCAATGTAGATGTTGCGGGGGATATTATAATTTGTATCTATCCAACCATTTTCTTTAGTTGAACATGCTGTAACCGAAGTGCTACCAGAGGTGGCTGTTAGAGCATTAGTTTCGGTATTAAGGTTGAAGGTGCCGGCAAGGGACTCATTTGCACTCACGTTGACCTTATAATTGACACCTATCCAACCTGTTACCTTAACTTTCAGGATGGCACAGATGTTCTTGAACTGGAGGGCATTGCCAGGTTCAGCCACTGCCAGGGCGATAGGTGCCTTAGGATCCCAATTATGGTCCTCTTTCGATGCCGGGTTGTTCCATTTGCTGTTCGTCTGAGTGTTAGGAATCGTTACTCCCTTGATAGTCGTGCCATCGAGGGTGAGACCTGAGGTGTAAGGATAAACGGCATAGAACTTCGAGTCGTTAGAAGCCGTGCCAGTGAACTCAGCCGATGCGCCACCAGCAGAGGTGGTGAACTGTGCATTGGCGTTCTTGGTGCTGAGGATGCTGATCTCATCGTTAGTATCGAAGCTCACCTTCTTGTTCTTGCCGCCTGTGAAGTCCATGGTGGCACGGGTGTCAGCGCCATCGCTGTAGCCAGCCATGAAGGTCATCTCGTGAGGGGTGTTCTCGTTTACGATTTCGTCGTTGTTGTCAGAGCAACTGCTGAGTGCAAGCATGCC
>DCGR01000010.1 GCA_002315285.1 Bacteroides sp. UBA1773
AAAAAAGCGGCCGAACTGTGTCACGAATCGGGAAAAAGCCCTATATTTGCAAAGAATTACTTTTCAGATGCCTATGGAACGCAAAGCGGGAAACCGAACCATGAACATCCTGACCGACGATGGTTTCAAGCGGGTGTTTGGCGAGAAGGACATCATGACCGCTATTGTGAGGTCATCGTGAACTGGTTGAACAGAAAAGATTAAAGACCTACCAAAGATGAAACATGTTATCTGTTTTGCATTGCTGCTGATAGGATTGGCGGCATGCCAGCCCAAACAGGCCGAAATGCCCGAGGGCTTTGTCCGTGTGACGGATGTCGTACCTGAGGCTATCTTGGAGATCCGTTACTACTCCACGTACAATTTCGTGGGGACTCGGGTCGATGGTTATGAGGCGCCTGTAGCACTGCTCACACGTTCTGCGGCCGATTCGCTGGCAGCAGTAGCCCGTGACCTGAAGACACAGGGGTACGTAATCAAAATCTACGACACCTATCGTCCTCAGACGGCCGTCAATCACTTTGTCGGTTGGGCCGGGCAGGTGGAAGATACGCTGATGAAGGCCGTCTTCTACCCTGAGGTTGATAAGTCCATACTGCTAGAAGCCGGTTTCATCTATGCCCGCTCGGGGCATAGTCGAGGCTCCACGGTCGATCTGACGTTGGTGAATATCCAGTCGGGCAAGGAAGTGGATATGGGCGGCGTTTTCGACTACTTCGGCGAGCTGTCGCATTCCGACTTCGAGGCAATCACAGCCGAGCAGAAAGCCAACCGTCGGCTCCTTCGAGACGCAATGCTTCGCCATGGATTCAAGCCTCTGGCAGAGGAGTGGTGGCACTATACGCTCTCGAATGAACCTTACCCCGATACCTACTTCGACTTCCCGAACCGAATGTATGAATGAACTACAATGTTACGGCAGGGCTTTTTGTCCGTATGCCATTTTCCCATCACAAAAGAAATGGCGTCAAGCCAACAAAAAAGTGTTTTCCTTTCTTTGATTCCGATAAATTTTGTACTTTTGCGAAACCAAAAAATCAGAATCGATATGCTGGTAACATTCAAAGAAATCCTGAGCGATGCGTTAGACCATAAATATGCCGTGGGAGCATTCAATTGCCTGAGCTTGGAAAATGTGATGGGTGCCATCGAGGCTGCCGAAGAGCTTTCCTCGCCTATCATCCTCCAGTTGGCAGAAGTGCAGTTCCCTTATTCTCCGTTGGCTTGCATGGCTCCCATATTCCTGGAATACGCCCGTAAGTCGAAGGTGCCGGTTTGCGTACACCTCGACCACGGACAGAGTTTCGAAACCTGTGCCGAAGCTATCCGCTTGGGCTTCAATTCTGTCATGATAGACAGTTCCTTGCTTCCTTTCCGCGAGAACGTGGCTCTTGTCAAGGACGTTGTCCGGATGGCTCATGCCATGCACGTCGATGTGGAGGCAGAACTGGGGATGGTGGGTACGATAGGTGTCACCGAGGCATCGGGTGGCGACATCTACACTGGTGTGGAGGAATCGGCCCGGTTCATTGCCGAGACGGGTGTCGATGCGCTTGCCATTGCTTTGGGCAACATGCACGGCAATTATGTGGCAACTCCCAAACTCAACATCACTCGGCTGCAGGAAATCAACGCACGCAATCATTTCCCATTGGTGCTACATGGAGGTACAGGCACCAGTGTGGAGGATTTCAAGGCGTGCATCCACAACGGCATTTGCAAGATCAATGTGGCTACGGCCATCCAGTTGCGGATAACGGAAAAAGTCCGTCGGTATGTGGCTGACGACAGGGCCAATTACATCGACATGAAATACGTCATTGTCGATGCATCGAGGGAAGTGGTAAAGGAGCATCTTACCCTTTTTGAAAGTATCGGACACGCATGAAAATCAGAACACCATGAAAAGAAGTGAAGTAAATCAGATTATCCGCAACGCGCAGGAGTTTCTTGCGTCGAAGCAGTTCTTGTTGCCCGAATGGGCAGGTTGGAGTCTTGACGATTGGAAGGCTCGGCGTGCTGACGTGACTTACATCATCGACCGGATGTTGGGATGGGACATCACCGATTTCAATTCCGGCAATTTCCATCAGCGCGGTTTGTTCCTTTTCACCCTGCGCAATGGCAAGTATGGTTGCGACAAGAAGCCGTATGCCGAGAAAATCATGATTGTCGAGGAAAATCAGGAAACACCCTTGCACTTCCATTGGTCGAAAATGGAGGATATCATCAACCGTGGTGGTGGCAATCTGGTGGTGGAACTCTACAATGCCACTCCCGACGAACAGCTCGACACGACCCCCGTACACTATCGCATCGATGGCATCGGAAAAGTGGCCCAGCCTGGCGAGCGCATCATTGTCCGTCCAGGACAAAGCATCTGCATGGAGCAATACGTCTATCATCGTTTCTATGGCGAGGAGGGCAAAGGCACTGTAATGGTGGGTGAGGTGAGCCAATGCAATGACGACACTTCCGACAACCGGTTCTATGAGCCCGTAGGTCGTTTCCCTGATATTGACGAGGATGAGGAGCCTTTGCGCTTGCTCGTAGCCGACTATGCGAAATTCCTGTGATATGCCCACTCAGCGCATTGTGAAGGTGACTGGCGTGGGCTGCTGCCTGGAGGATTGCATCTACGACCACATCGATTTCTCCTCGTCGGCCTTTCAGCATTATCGCAGTCTGTCGCCAGGCGATGGGGGCCTGGCACCAGGAGCCTTGGTGCTTGAGGACGATTTTGAGCGTTTCGCGTCGCGTAGGTTTGCTTCGGTTTTGCAAGAGCTCACCCATGGGCAGCCCCCCGTCAGCCGTAACATAGG
This sequence comes from Bacteroides sp. UBA1773, assembly GCA_002315285.1. GTDB lineage: Bacteria > Bacteroidota > Bacteroidia > Bacteroidales > Bacteroidaceae > DCGR01. The sequence continues at coordinate 2,823 of DCGR01000010.1, forward strand.
AGGTCCGGCCATTGTGGCGCTTATTCATGCCTCACAGCTTACGGCAGGGTGCTCACAGGTGGCATTTTATGGCTGCAGGGCCGACGATGAGGTGGGTCGGTTCCTCACAGATAGGCTGGAGGCTACACCTATCGACACTACCCACTATCAGATTGCCTTGGCTTCTGCCACTGCTTCTACTACTGTGCTTTCCGACCCTACCTACGATGGGGGTCATGGCGAGCGAGCATTCGTCAACACCATTGGGGCATCGCACGATTATCGTCCTGAGCACCTCACCGATGATTTCTTTCGTGCCGACATCAATGTGTATGGAGGTACCGCCTTGGTGCCAACTATTCACCGCAATCTCACCACACTTTTGCAGCGTTCCAAGTCGGAAGGAAGCATCACTGTGGTTCACACCGTGTTCGATTTCCCTAACGAGAAACAGCATCCTGGCCAACGCTGGCCTTTGGGCAGTCATGACGATGCCTATCCGTATGTCGACCTGCTCATTGCCGATTGTGAGGAAGCATTGCGCATGAGCGGTTGTGCCGATGTGCCAAATGCTTTGGCGTTTTTCAAGCAACGTGGAGTTGGAGCTGCCATTGTTACGAATGGAGCAAACCCTGTGTGGCTTTATGCCGACAGTCCCCTTTTTGGCACTCTTTCACTCACAACCATGCCAGTCAGTCAAAAAGTAGGTGAACGGTTGCGGTTGGGGGCCAGAGGCGACACTACTGGCTGTGGCGACAACTTCGCTGGTGGTGTATTGTCGTCGCTCATCATGCAGAATCATCAAGGCGCTTCCGAACTCGACTTGCGCGAAGCCTGCAGTTGGGGGGTCGTTTCGGGTGGATTTGCCTGCTTCTATTACGGAGGCACTTATTTCGAACAACATCCAGGCGAGAAACTCCAGTTGCTCCGTTCCTATCATGAAGCTTATCGGCAACAGTTGGAATCTGGTTGCTAATTGAATCATAATATAATCACATACTTGTCATGAAAAGAATCTTATCACTGTTGATTGTCATCGTGTGCATTGGCCAGTCGGCCGGTGCTTATACCGAACGCGATTTGTTGCAAAAGTCGGCCGACACGCAGAAACTACGCGAAATTCTTATCCCTAACCAAGCATGGGTTTCATACCCCGACTACACCGACCGTGCGGGGTGGGACAAGCTGTTGGGCAAGTGGAAAACGGAATACATAGCCCAAGGAGAAAAATACCTCGATTATCAATGGCTTCACATCAATGCTACCGAATACCTGGCATTCGAGCGTACTGGCGACCGCGATGGCATGCAGGTTCCGTGGTATAAGAATGAAGGCGCCTTTTGCAGTCTGCTCATGGCCGAGCTGGCCGAGGGTAAGGGCCGTTTCCTCGACCAGATCATCAATGGAGTGTTCTATTATGGCGAGATGACCACCTGGTCGTTGTCGGCTCATGTCGTGATGCAGCCGTCTGGTCGCGCTTTGCCTGTGCTGGGTGTCGATGTGTTCGACCTCTTTGCCGGCGATGTGGGTACCATCATGTCGTGGACCTATCATTTCCTGCACAATGAGTTCAGCAAGGTCGATCCTGAAATTTCGCGCCGGCTCAAGTACGAAATCAAGCATCGTGTACTCGATTCTTTTGTCAATGGTCCTAAGATGGGATGGATGATTGAAAGATATCGTCCAGGAATGCAAATCATCAACTGGACTTCATGGTGCTGCAAGAATGCTTTGGCCTGCTATCTGCTTATGGAAAACGACCCTGACAGGCTGGTGAAGGGAGTCTATCGCAGCATGCAGATCATGGACAAGTACATCAATTACTTCCAAGAGGATGGTGCTTGTGAGGAGGGTCCTTCCTATTGGAATGCGTCACCAGGGGCTATGTTCGATTTCCTGCAATTCCTCTCCGATGCAACAGGAGGGAAAATCAATATTTTTCACGAACCCATCATCCGTAACATGGGCGAGTACATTTCGCGTGCATACGTGGGCAATGGTTGGGTGGTGAATTTCTCCGATGCGCCCACTCACGGAGGTGGCAGCCCTGCGCTTGCCTACAGCTTTGGCAAGGCTGTGGGGAGCGACGAACTGGTGAGCTATGGCGCCTTCCTGGCTCAGGAGCGTGGCGGCAATGCCATCGCTACGGGTAGCGACATCACTCGTGTGCTACGTGCCAATAAGATCCGCGATGAATTCGAGCAGTTGCCCGCCAATCGCATCCTGCCTGCTACAGCGTGGTACCCGCAGACAGAGCTATGCTACATGCGCGACACCAAGGCTGGTCTTACGCTGGCTGCCAAGGGTGGCTATTTCGTTGGCGGACACTACCATTGTGACCTTGGTTCGTTTGTGCTTTATCAGAACAATGTGCCCCTGTTTATCGATGCCGGCAGTGGCACCTACACCCGCCAGTATTTCTTGGAGGAATATCGTTACAAGCTTCGCATGATTACCAGCGACTATCACAGCACGCCCACCATCAATGGCTGTACTCAGGGCCATGGCAACAATTACAAAACGGCAGGTGTCTCGTTCAATGCCAAGAGCAGGAAAATGGACATCGACCTCACACCCGCTTATCCGGCCGAGGCCATGATTCAGCAGTGGATGCGCTCATACGCCATGACCGCTGGAACCCTCAAGATTACCGACTCGTTCAAGCTGAAGGAAGCCAAGACTCCTAATGAGGTCAATTTCCTTACCTGGGGCAATGTGCAACTCGTGAGTCCTGGTTTGGTAAGCATCGAGGTGCAGGGCGAAAGTGCCACGCTTACCTACGATGCCAAGATGTTCAAGTGTGAGGTGGAGCAGGTCGATATGCAAGACCCGAAGGTTGGGAAGGCATGGGACAATTCCATCCATCGCATCCATCTCACGGCTCTTTCCACTCCGCTCTCGGGTAAGTACTCGTTTGCCATCAAGGCAAAAAAATGAATGTGGAATTGGGTGATGTGGAAATCATCCTGATGTTTTTGTGAGGTGAGAACGAAAAAAATATTGGAAGTTTCAGCGTACTCACAAAAAAACATTATCTTTGCAGCGCCGTTATCGGCAGAGGGCGGCGCTTTCAACTTGGGGTTGGCATGGCTTTGACAGCGAGTTGAAGAGGTATGTAAGCATGCAGTGCGTGGGTGATTGGCACTATAATCCCAGTTATCAGAATTTTATCTGGCAACAACAACTATGCTCTTGCTGCTTGATCGAAGTACAGTAGATCGGCTTTATCCCTGCCACAGTGGTAGGGACAAGACGTCGCTCAAAAGCTCTTGTTCCGAGGCGTTTGGTACAGCGGCGCAGTAAAATCGGGAATAGTACAGGCTTCGCCTCGCAGCCGGTATGAAGTTCTAGAGGCTAAGGTGTCGGTGGGTGGCTCTGGTCTTGCTGGCACTCGAAAACCGAAGGCAGAGATAAGCATGTAGAAAGCATATTGCTTCCTTGTTTGGACGAGGGTTCGACTCCCTCCAGCTCCACCACAGGTTGCAGAGGAAAGACACCCTCCGAATCCTTTTGGGCTTTGGGGGGTTCTCTCATCGAGCGTGGTGGAAAAGGTGTCTTTTGCCATTGATTTTCAAGGGAAAATCATATTGTTTTCAAATACATTCTTAGGAAAAATATCTTTTCCAGATTCCTTTCGGAGACTTCTTTCCGTCAAATCTTCTCCATTCTCCCCATTAGGCGAAAGCAAAGAGGCTATTCTTCATTATTTAAATCTGTTAAGGCAAATGATTTTGCAGCAGGACCATAAGTGTCGTGAAGAAGTGGCTATGCTCTTGACTAAAGCATTTTGCTTAGGCATAGACTGTTATATTCGTCCTCTTGCCCAAGTGCCTTTGTCGGGCAGAGCAGATGAAATTTCTAACGCGTTTTTGGAATTGGTACGACAGCATTGTATGAAAGAGCGTGAGCTGGCCTTCTACGCTGATAGACTTTGTATTTCCATCAAGTACCTTTCGTCGATGGTTCATGCCAGTATTATGAAAACTCCATCCAAATGGATTGAGGAATATACTGTTTTGAAATCCCAGCAGCTACTTTCCACCACAAAAGAACCAGTGGGAATAATCAGTGAGATGTTATCGTTCAATAGTCCATCCGACTTCAGTAAATATTTCAGGCGATACACAGGAATGACCCCCAGTAACTTCAGAACAACATTGCATTAAATGTTTGTCCGCAAATAAGTGATTTGTTGCTTTTGGGTTTCAATCATTCTTAGTTAGGGTGTTAAGACTTAACACCTTACTTGTTGGGCTATTTGATGACCCCCAATTGCTTACCCACTTTGACGAAGGCAGCAATGGCCTTGTCGAGATGGGCGGTTTCGTGTCCAGCCGACAGCTGCACACGTATTCTGGCCTGTCCCTTTGGCACGACGGGGTAGTAGAATCCCGTCACGTAGATGCCTTCTTCCTGCATCTTCGCCGCGAAATCCTGACTTAACTTGGCATCGTAGAGCATCACGGCGCAGATGGCACTCTGTGTGGGTTTGATGTCGAATCCGGCGGCCAGCATCTTGTCTCGGAAATAAGTTACGTTGCTCATCAGCTTGTCGTGCAGTGCGTTGCTTTCGCCAAGTGCCTTGAACATCTCGATGCTGGCACCTACGATTGCTGGCGCTACCGAGTTGGAGAACAAGTAGGGACGTGAACGTTGGCGAAGCATGTCGATGATTTCCTTCCTGCCAGTTGTGAAGCCACCCATGGCACCACCAAATGCTTTTCCGAGTGTGCCGGTGAAGATGTCGATGCGGCCATACACGCCGAACTGTTCAGCCACGCCGTGTCCTGTGGGGCCGACCACCCCTGCCGAGTGCGATTCGTCCACCATCACCATGGCATCGTAGGTTTCTGCCAGTTCACATATTTTGTCGAGTGGAGCCACATTGCCATCCATCGAGAACACCCCATCGGTGGCAATGATTCTGAAACGTTGTTCTTGTGCTTCTTGCAGGCAGCGTTCCAAGTCGCTCATGTCGGCGTTGGCGTAGCGGTAGCGTTTGGCCTTGCACAGGCGTACTCCATCGATAATCGAAGCATGGTTCAGCGCATCCGAGATGATGGCGTCCTGCTCCGACAGCAAAGGCTCGAACAGTCCGCCATTTGCATCGAAGCATGCCGCATAGAGAATGGTGTCTTCTGTGTGGAAATAGTCCGAGATAGCCTTTTCCAATTGCTTGTGCAGGTCTTGTGTGCCGCAGATGAACCTTACCGACGACATGCCGAAGCCATGCGAGTCCATGGCCGCCTTCGCCGCCTTGATGAGGCGGGCATTGTCCGACAGGCCTAAATAATTGTTGGCGCAGAAGTTCAGCACTTCATCGCCCTTGCCCACCTTGATGTCTGCACGTTGTGGGGTTACTATGACACGTTCGTTTTTGTAAAGCCCGGCATCCTTTATGCTGGCAAGTTCCTGCGTGAGGAATTGTTTCATTTTTCCGTACATACTGACTTTTAGGTATTATAATGGTTCATGTCTTTGCTCTTTTCAGCATCGTTGCCACAACAGTTTGTTGCGAGTGGCAAATTTCCGCTTTTTTTGCATAATTCCAAAAAATAATTGAGGAAAAGTAACAACAAACCCATTTCTTTCGATTATCTTTGTGTCAAATTGACAAATCGATAACGAACATGAAAAAAATCATTCTTCTTGCAGTCATCGTCCTTGCTTGTCGGTTGTCTGTCATGGGGTAGGCCGTGAAGGACGTGCTCACTCCATTGGAAACTGGAAAGGTTAGAATGGCCGATTACGCATCGGTCAACTGTTGGGGTGGACTACACGTCTGCACGTGGTTGCCCATGAAGGGGAAATGATTTTTTTGTGGTATTGTATGAAGGAAAATTGACCAACACGATTGATAATGAAAAATGTTCTGATTATTGGCTCAACCGGACAGATTGGCTCAGAACTCACCATGAAACTTCGCCACAGTTATTCGGGCAATATCGTGGCAGGCTACATACCGGGAGCCGAGCCTACAGGTGAATTGAAGGAGTCTGGCCCATCGAAAGTGGTCGATATCACTAATCCGCAACACATAGCCGATGCGGTGAAGAAGTATCGGGTCGATACGATTTATAATCTTGCGGCACTCCTCTCGGCTGTGGCTGAGGCCAAGCCCCAACTGGCATGGAAAATCGGATTGGGAGGTTTGTTCAACACGCTCGAGGTGGCTCGCGAATGTCATTGTGCCGTGTTCACTCCCAGCTCCATCGGATCGTTCGGGGGACCTTTCCCGAAGGACAACACGCCACAGGACACCATCCAGCGCCCCAAAACCATGTATGGCGTCACCAAGGTGAGTGGCGAACTGTTGGGCGATTACTATTACCATCGTTTCGGCGTTGATACCCGTTCTGTGCGTTTCCCTGGTCTCATTTCCTACGTCACACCTCCCGGAGGTGGCACTACCGACTATGCGGTCGATATCTACTATTCGGCTGTGAAGGGTGAGAAATTCGTCTGCCCCATTGGCAAAGGCACGCTCATGGACATGATGTATATGCCCGATGCGTTGCGCGGAATGATTGGGATCATGGAGGCCGACCCGGCCAAGTTCGTCCATCGCAATTCGTTCAACATCGCTTCCATGAGCTTCGCACCCGAAACCATCTATCAGAAAATCAAGGAATATGTGCCGCAGTTCGAAATGGAGTATCAGATAGACCCGCTTCGTCAGGCCATTGCCGACTCTTGGCCCAACAGTCTCGACGACAGTTGTGCACGCAACGAATGGGGTTGGCGGCCCGAGTACGGACTGGACGAGATGACCCGCGACATGCTGGAAAAACTACGCGAAAAATTCAATTTGTAATACCATTTATCCTCTTTCTCTCATGAAGAAACTGTTTGCTCTTCTCCTGCTTTGCTGCATCACCGCCCTGTCGGTGCCTGCACAAGCGCCAAAACTCAAGTTCCACAACGATGGCACTTTCAAGATTGCCCAGTTCTCCGACCTTCATCTGCAGGTGCAGCACCCCGACGAGTGTGCCAAGGTGTTTGCACGCATCGACTACGTGCTCAACCTCGAGAAGCCCGATTTGGTGGTGGTCACAGGCGACATGATTTTCTCGCGTCCGGCCAAGGACATGCTGCAGCAACTTGTCGATAAGCTCGACAGCCATCACACTCCATGGTGTGTGGTATATGGCAACCACGATGCCGAGCAGGAAATGAGCCGTCCCGAAATGTCGCAACTCATCGTGAAGGGCAAATACACCCTCGACACGCTCAACGACAACGGCGAGCTTGCCGACGTGGAGTTGCCCGTCTGGTCGGCCAAGAACACTGATGTGGCCTCCTTCTATGTCTATTGCATGGACTCTCACGACTACTCCCGCATCAAGGGCCTTTCCGGTTACGGATGGTTCACTCCTGCCCAGGTGCAGTGGATGCGCGACTGTTGCGGGGTACGTACCGATGCCAACGGACAGGTGGCACCTGCCGTAGCCTTCTTCCACATCCCGCTCAATGAGTATGTCGATGCGTGGGCGCCTCAGGAGAACGCCCGTCGTGGCGCTGCCAATCCCAAGGTGGGCATAGGCATAAGGGGTGAGAACATTGCGGCCGGAGCCATCAACACTGGCATGTTTGCCGCCATGCGCGAGACGGGTAGTGTCATCGGCACCTTTGCCGGGCACGACCACGACAGCGACTTTGTCACTGCCTACAAGGGCATAGGCCTCTGCTACGGTCGCTTCTCTGGATGCAACACCGTTTATAACAATCTGCAGCCCGGAGCACGCATCATCACCCTGCGCGAAGGAGTGCGCGAGTTCGAAACTTGGGAGCGCCTCGACGATGGCCGCTGTCTCAATCATGTCCGTTGCGATGGCAACGAGATTACCCGCCAGCCAAGCAAGCCCGCTGGAGCGCTTTATGGCACCAAAACAGAATTTCCACAGTAATCTAAACACAATAGTATGAAATGTTTGACAATGATGGCCATAAGCGTTCTGCTGAACTGGACCATGCCCGATGGAAATGTGGTGAAGGAAACAGTAGGTCTGGACTCTTTCGCCAGTGGACACTCCACTACGCTACACCTGAGTAAGGAAAAGATCCTGTCTATGAAAGCCGTGCGACTCGATATTATCCCCGATTTTGCCCAGGCAAGGAAGGGAGAAAAAGGATTCTGGTTTTCGCCCTATGGCATGTATGGCGAGTACGATTGCGATAATGGCCGTTTCATGGCCGGTGCCGAACGGATGAGTATGCCTATGTTTGGATGGGCCAACAATCAAGGAGCCTATCTGGCAATAATCACATCTCTGAAATATTTTGTACGCGAAACGGTGAGCGTGAAGGATGGCTGTTACACCATTGCAGCCACGTTAGAGAAAGAGTTATGTACGCATCCATACGAAGATCTGACCATTGTGTATCATCGTCGCGAAGCCAATGCCACTTACGCCGAATTGGCAAAGATCTATCGTCAGCATCAGTTGGAGCAGGGCGTGGTACGGCCCTTCAAAGAACGGTTTAAGGAGAATAAGGTGTTGGAAAAGGCCATCATGGCTCCCGAGATCCGTATTCGTCAGGCATGGAAACCTGTGCCAAGTCCGGTGTTGCATCAAACACCCGAAACCGAGCCGGAGGTGAAGGCTGTGGTAAGTTTCGACCGTGTCAAGGATATTGTCGATGAATTGAAGCGACAGGGCATCGATGATGCCGAACTTTGCCTGGTGGGATGGAACATTGGCGGACACGATGGCCGCTGGCCACAGTCGTTTCCTGCCGAACCTACATTGGGAGGCAACGACAAATTGAAGGAGGCCATTGCCTACTCTTTGGATAAAGGGTTCCTAATCGTGCCTCATGGCAATTTTCATGAAGGATATACTATTGCCGACAATTTCGATGGCGAAATGACCATCAAGGATAGCAACGGCATGATGCTTCCTACCCGAAACGGAAACGTGAGTTGGGGTGGCGGACGGCCCTATCACATCTGTCCGCAACGCGCCTATGAGAAGGTGTGTGTGTACGACATTCCGCGTATGGCTGGTTTCGGATTCAAGGGTATTGGCTATTTTGATGTGGTAACTATTTGTGAGCCACAACCTTGTACAGACCCACGCCATCCGTGTACGGCTGCCGATGGCGCGAAGTATTGGGGTGCTTGTGCAGCATTGTCGAAACGCGATTTGGGTGGATTTGCCAGTGAAAGCGGCAACGATTATTTCGCTGGCAACTTGGATTTCTCGCTCTACACCTATTTTGGTAATCCACAGGATGTGGAGAAGAAATATGCTGCGGGCAAAGGCATAGCCAAAAAAGTGGTACCTATCTGGCAGATTGTGTATAATGGCATCATTGCCAACAATCCGTTCACTACTACCATGAATCTCACGCTAAAGGACCGTTACAGCCTGCTGAAAGCTTTGGAGTTTTCGGCGCGTCCATCGTTCTATTTCTACTCCAAGTTTGTCAGCAGTGGATCGAACTGGATGGGGGAGGAAGACCTGACTTGTGCCACCGACAACGACCTTGCATGGTCAGTGTCGAAAATCAAAGAAGGCTACGACCTTTATCAGTCACTGAAGCACCTGCAACTGGAGTTTATCGAGAATCATTCGGAAGTGGCCAAAGGTGTATGCTGCACGGAGTATTCCAATGGAGAGCAGCTGCTGGTAAACTATAACGACCATCCAGTGCAAGTGAATGGAGTAAAGGTGGCAGCCATGGGTTACCTTCTCAAACCTTGCAAGTAGGAGCCCGTGCGCAATAAGGCTACTACACTTGCATGAACGTGGAAAGAGCCCGGATGTCGTGCCAACAATTCTTTTTGTGCTCAGCAAAGTCAAGGTGACAACGGACTATGAACTGAAAACAGGGAACTGAAAAACTGACGACGACTACTGATAACTTCCATGCACTGTTCTGTGAAAATACTGGAATTTGTTCGGAAAAACACTTGCAGCTCTTCATTTTCCTGCGCCCATCTCTTCATGGTGTCATGGCTTGATATGATGGTATCATGACATGAAACAACAAACATTTCTCCCCTCCCTTAGGCTTGTCGTCACACTACCATCTTCATTCTTGTGCAGTGCAAAGATACGCATTTGTTGGCAGAAATGCAAATCAACCTGCAAAATTCAAATTTAAACGTGCATTGGTGCGATTTTGCGTGTAAAATTACATACGGCTAATAGCCATTGAGTCAATAGCCTTAATGTGGCCTGGTCTGCAACCATGTGTACAAGCCCGAAGAGTGAGTCAACAACTATGAAGGTCGCACCATCTTCACGCTACAGATGGCATACAACAATGATCGTCTCATCACCCGTCCCGACAGCGACTGGCTCATGGCTGACATGGCTACAAACAAGTAACACCATAAACGAGAAATGCATCGGATGTGTACACAGTACGCCGATGCATTTCTTGCGTTATAGCGGTCTCCGAGCTTTGTGTGCCTAACCACTGGGTGTGGCTTGCCACAATTACGTTGGCTAAAATACCTGAGTATGGGATAAGCGAACGTTACTTTCCTGTCCCATTCGGCCCAGAAGCCTCACTGTCTATTTGTCTTTTCAGATGTACCACAGCATGGCGACATCGGATTCATGCCTGGGCTGCATATACCCGTCGAATAGGTGGAAAAAGCGAATTTGTTACCTTGAACTCAGGTAATCATTATGTCATGTTTGCTTTTGCAAAAGGTATGATTCGTTGTCTGGTCTTTTCGCTGGGTGCATTGCTTCGGAAAGGGGAGAAGCTGATGACTGACAACTAACAAGCTGGCAACTTGGGCGAAAAATCATGGTTTTGCTTGCTTGTTTCTGAAAATCTGTTTATATTTGTACCCGATGTGTTGGATGGTGCCTGTTTGGCTCAAAAAATCCGCGATGGATTCGTCCGCGCATCTGGGTCTCAGCCTACGCCGAGCCTTTGCATGGGAGCACTCTCTTGCCGAAGGAGGATGGGGTGGGAATGAGACACGACATATTGAAAGGCGTTTACTTGGCGCTTTGTTCATGACGTGTAGAGACTTCGCAAATTTCTTAATCCTGTCACGAACTTAGCAACGGTAGATGACCCGGGTGTGAAGCGCATCACTCTCATTGACACATTCTGACAGCATGAATTGTATCCTTACATTTGTGTGTGTTGGTGTGTCATGATGATGTGTCGTTCATATCGGCGTGGGCTCTAGCGTTGTCTGTTCAGCAGGATTAGGCAATGCGAAGGCTTCTACACGTGGGACAGGCAACAGGCAGTTCCCGCGCTTTTTTATGTTCGTTTGCGAAAACGACGCTTAGAGTATCAGTATTTATTTGTGTTCACTCTTAACTAATTGGTTTTCAATAGTGACAACTGCTTGCAAAATTTGAATAAAACTATTTTTAAAAAATGCTTATCCGTTATTTGCTGAA
>DCGR01000005.1:0-801 GCA_002315285.1 Bacteroides sp. UBA1773
GATTCCACCTTCTTCGGATGGTGGCCACGCTCCGCCGCAGGCGTTCCGACTACTGGCAACTGGCTGCTTTTGCTGGTCGCTTCCGATGTCCTGAACCTCGCTTGCCCGGCTTTTTCCTTCCCTTTTTGGAGGGTTCATACAAAGGTGCTTCGCCTAACGAGGGAGGCAAGGCAATCTTGTAGATGGACTTCTTCAAGAATGACTCTATGCGGCCGAAATAGACCTGGTCTTCCACATTGACGAAAGTAATGGCACACCCGTCGTTGTCGGCACGTGCGGTACGGCCGATGCGATGCACATAATCCTCGCTATCGTGTGGCACATCATAATTGATGACCAAGCGAATGTCGTCGATGTCGATGCCACGGGCCACAATATCCGTTGCCACCAGGATGTCGATATGTCCGTTGGCAAATTCGCTCATTATCCGGTCGCGTTCGGACTGTTCGAGGTCGGAGTGCATTTCGCCTACATTCATTTTCATGGCTTTCAGTGCCTTGGCTATTTCCTTCACCTTTATTTTCTTCGATGAGAAAATGATGACCCGTTTGGGCGATTGCTCAGCAAACAAGGAGGCTATGATGCCGAGTTTCTGTGTCTCGTAGCACACGTAGGCTGCCTGGATGATTTTCTCGGCTGGCTTGGAAACCGCTATCTTGATTTCCACGGGATCGTGCAGGATGCTGCAGGCAAGTTCCTGTATCTTGTCGGGCATGGTGGCACTGAACATGATGGTCTGGCGCTTGTCAGGAAGACAACGCACAATCTGCATGATGTCGTCGTAAAAACCCATGTCCAACA
>DCGR01000005.1:816-2753 GCA_002315285.1 Bacteroides sp. UBA1773
GGTCGGCTTCATCGAGCACGAAGAATGACACTTTCGACAGATCGACGTAACCCATGGCAATATGGCTGATGAGCCTGCCTGGAGTGGCCACCACCACATCGGCTCCCATCGACAATCCGCGTTGCTCCTGCGCGAAACGGATGCCGTCATTGCCTCCATACACCGCCACGCATGAGGTGGACATGAAATACGAAAAGCCATCCATCTGTCGGTCGATTTGCTGCACCAACTCGCGTGTCGGCAACATGATGAGACAATTGATGGAGTCGGTGGGACAATGGCCTTTTTGCAACTGGTTGAGGATGGGCAACAAATAGGCCGCCGTCTTGCCCGTGCCTGTCTGTGCGATGCCCACAAGGTCGCGACCTTCCAAGATGTGGGGGATGGACTTTTCCTGGATCGGAGTACACTCTGAGAAGCGCATGGCATCGAGTGCATCCAGCACGGCATCGTCGAGATTGATTTCTGAAAACTTCATGATTATTTGGGTGCTCTACGATATAAGACAACAGCAATGACTGCAAACACGATATTGGGGAGCCACACCGCCAACACGGGGTTCATGTTGCCATTGGTGGCGAAAGTGGCACTGATGGTTTGGAACAGGATGTAAGAGAAACTCAGTCCGAGGCCTATGCCCAAATAGAGGCCCATGCCTCCCTTCACCTTTCGCGAGCAGAGGCTTACGCCGATGGTGGTAAGGATGAAAGCGGCAAACGACATGGCGATGCGTTTATGGTATTCGATTTCGAAGACCTGGATGTTGGCATAGCCGCGTTGCTTCTGCCGGATGATGTATTCTTTGAGTTGTGGGCTGGTCATGGTCTCCTGTTGGCCACGTGTGGTCAGGATGTCGCGGGGCTCCATTTCGAGCAATGTGTCGAGTTCCTCCCCACGGGTGATGATTTCGCGATTTCCCACCAAGTTGCGTATCATGTAGTTAGACACTATCCAATGATGATGCCGCGTGGTGTCGTAGCGCGCCGTAGCCGCCGTGAGGTGGGAGACAAGTTTCTTGTCGTCGAACTTATCGAGCGAGAAACGGTAGCCCGTCTTGTTGAATTCCTCGTATCGCTGCATATAGGCTATCACACCCGTATCGACTTCGAGCTGGACGTTGCGGCGGAAAGTCTCGACCTTCTTCTTCCGGTAGAAAGTGTCGAAATTTATCCTGGCCTCATTGCCCGGCGGGATGACGTAGGCGCCAAGCACGAAAGTGAGGATGGCTATGACCGCAGCCGAAAACATATACGGACGCATCATCCGCTTGAAGCTCATTCCCGTGGAGAACATGGCGATGATCTCGCTATTGTCGGCCAGCTTGGTGGTGAAGAAGATGACCGAAATGAACACGAACAAGGCGCTGAACAGATTGCTGAAGTAGGGGATGAAATTCAGATAGTAGTCGAAAACCAATCCTTTGAGCGGCGCATGATTGGTCACGAACGAGTCGATCTTCTCATTGATGTCGAAAACGACCGAAATGGAGATGATCAGGGCGATGGAAAAGACGTATGTACCCAAGAACTTCCTGATGATATATCGGTCGAGGCGGGTAAACCAGTTCTTTTGGATTTTTTTGAGCAATTCGTGCATTTTCGAAAAAGATTATTCGGTTAATGACTACAAACGCTGCATCAATTGTGTCACCATTCGTGGTTTCCAGGTGGAGAAATCGCCTGCAACAATATGCTTGCGGGATTCGCCTACCAGCCACAAGTAGAAAGCTATGTTGTGGATGGATGCTATCTGCAAGGCGAGCAACTCGCCGGCATGAAACAGATGACGGAGATAGGCCTTGCTATAAAGCGTATCGACCACCGAAGCGCCGTCGGCTTCGATAGGGCTGAAATCGTGGGCCCACTTCAGGTTCTTGGCGTTCATGATGCCTTGTTTGGTGAAAAGCATGCCATTGCGGCCATTGCGGGTCGGCATGA
>DCGR01000014.1 GCA_002315285.1 Bacteroides sp. UBA1773
AAAAAGACAGATTTGGTAATTCCTGCCAACCAGGAGGAGAAGATGAAAGCCCTTCAGGCTGCCATGTCCAAAATCGAGAAAAGCTACGGCCGAGGTTCCATCATGAAGATGGGAGACGAAAGCGTGGAGGCTGTCGAGGTTATTTCCTCTGGCTCCATCGGACTCAATGCAGCTCTCGGTGTTGGAGGATATCCAAGAGGACGTGTGATCGAAATCTTCGGTCCTGAGTCGTCAGGTAAGACCACACTCACCATCCATGCTATTGCCGAGGCTCAGAAAGCCGGTGGAGTGGCAGCATTCATCGATGCCGAACATGCATTCGACCGTTTCTACGCAGCACAGCTCGGAGTCGACACCAACAACCTCCTCATCTCACAGCCGGACAACGGAGAACAGGCTCTCGAAATCGCAGACCAGCTTATCCGTTCGGCAGCAGTTGACATCATCGTCATCGACTCAGTAGCCGCACTCACTCCTAAGGCAGAAATCGAAGGCGACATGGGCGACAACAAGCTCGGCCTTCAGGCACGCCTCATGAGTCAGGCACTGCGCAAACTCACAGCTTCCATCAGCAAGACCAACACCACTTGTATCTTCATCAATCAGATACGTGAGAAAATCGGCATTTCCTTCGGCAATCCGGAGACCACCACTGGTGGCAACGCACTGAAGTTCTATTCATCAGTACGCATCGACATACGTCGCGGTACGCCTATCAAGGACGGAACCAACATAGTCGGCAACCATGCCAAAGTCAAGGTCGTAAAGAACAAGGTGGCTCCTCCTTTCCGTCGTGCGGAATTCGACATCATGTTCGGCAAAGGTATCAGCAAGTCGGGCGAAATCGCAGATATTGGAGTGGAACTCGAGATTATCAACAAGAGCGGTAGCTGGTTCAGTTATGAAGGCAGCAAACTCGCTCAAGGACGTGATGCACTCAAGCGACTGTTGGAAGACAACCCGGAACTCTCCGACGAACTCGAGGCACAGATCATGGCTAAGCTCAGAAGCGGAGCCATTGACTCACTCGCAGCTTCAGACGACGATGACGACGAAAGCAGCGAAGATTGACTTCCCAGTCCTATCCCCTGAAAAAAATCTCAGAAGCCTACAAGCCTCTGAGATTTTTTCTATGAACAACAGCTACGCCTCCAGCATCTGAATAAGGAGTCATATTATTTTCAACATGCACAACAACCTACCCGAAGTGCATCAAACCCAGGATACAACGAAAATTAATATATAAAAATTATTAAATTATCATACATGTACTAAAATTCGATCCGATATTTTACGTAACGAATATGATATCAGTCCAAAAACAATGAAAGGGTCAGGGTCAGGGTCAGGGTCAAAAAAGCAATGACATCAATTCTGTGAAAGAGAAAAAAAATAGTAGAAATTATTATTATAATAATTAATTATTATAATAATAATTTCTATAGTCTCAGTAAGGGTCATACATCAAAAAACTGACCCTGACCCTGACCCTTTGACCCTAAGGATTGTATATACCTGATAATCAATGAAATGAAAAATAATTTGAAAATAATTGGAAAATTTGTATACTTTTTTTTCAATTTCGCCCTGTATTATAAGTAGAGGGGTATAGCGCCGATGGCGCAGTTAGGAGTTAGGAGTGAGGAGTGAGGAGTGAATAGTGATGTCAAAAGAAACCACACAAGCAGTCACTCGTCACCGAGGGAACGGAGTTGAAGGACCACGACAGCTGACGCGTGGAACTGCGATAGCTGGGATGAAGGGCCGCGAGAGCTGAGACGAAGGTCAACGAGAGCGGAGACGTGGCACCGCGAGACTAAGAGACTTAGGTCCGAGACTCCGCTCTCGCAGGCCCAAACCTCAGCTATCGCGGAAGTACCCCTCAGCCATCGAGTGCGCTCGCGTAGGCAAACGAGAGCGGAGTCGTCAGTTCTTTCGGACTTTCACGACTTATATTGATAAACAGATCAAAAGCAAAGAGGAATATGTACGTTCGGCGCTCGTTCTCCCTCCTTCAAAAATCCGTCAGAAGCGGGTAAAAGAAAAATGCCGACTATCTGTATTCCAGACAATCGGCATTAGTATCAGTCTTTTTTCTGTGCGCCTGATAGGACTCGAACCTACAAGCCTCGCGGCACCAGATCCTAAGTCTGGCGTGTCTGCCAATTTCACCACAAGCGCAACTCCGTTTCTTTTTGTGGTGCAAAGGTATGCTTTTATTTTTTACTGTGCAATTTTTTTGTGAAGATATTGTCGTGCTGCTTCGATAATCGTGTCGATACCTTGGTTGAAGTCGGCTGACTGGATATCGACCTTGATGTCGGGGTCAATGCCAAATTCGGTTTGCTGCATATCAGCATCGAACATCGGGCAGGCAGAGAAACGTACACTCCATCCGTTGGGCAGTTCGGATGAGGTGGGCAATCCGGAGCCACCACCTGTACGGTCGCCAATGATGGTGACATTGGGCAGTTGCTTCATCCGGCACACAAAGTCGTTGGCACTGCTGAAGGTCCGTCGGTTGGTGAGCACCACAACCGGTTTTTGCCAGCGTACCCTGCTGTTGGCTGGTGTGGTGTAGATGGTGATGGGCGAGGAAAAATCGTTGTGTCCATACCCGGTCTTGTGGAACATGTAGCCTGCAATGGTTTTTTCGTTGGTGAAACGTGCCGCTATCTTTTCGGAGTTGGTAAGCAATCCTCCTCCGTTGTTGCGGATGTCGAGAATAAGTCCATCGCAGAGGGAGACATCTGAAAGTATGGCATCCAGCCCCCCCTCGCTTATCGCACTTGAAAAGCTGGCATAGCGTAGGTAGGCAATATTGTCTTGGAATACCTTATATTGCATGCTGGAGGTCGTGACATAGTCTGTCCCGAGATAAATGCGCTGAAGCGTGTCGCTGTAATTGGCTGGATAATCGTCGTACCACTTCGTGTAATAGGATGTCTGGGCTGTGGAGATGAGATTGGTGTGTCCGTCGCGTAATTCAAGCAACATCTCGGAGAGTACTTGGAACAATGCACGGCTCGACATGGTGGGTGACAGTCGTTGCTTGTAGCGTTGGTATATGTCATCCCAATCCAATCCGTACTGGGCTGACTTGTAGTCGAAGAAACAATATTGCCTGTCGATGATGCGCCACAACGCCTCAAAGTTGCCTTCGGGAGTGTCTGAAAACGTGGTCTCGCGGATGCATGAGGAACAAATCAGAGTGAGTGCAAGCAGAAGGGATGGAAGGAGTGACGGCTTCATTACTGACGAGGGAAATAGGGGGTTAGCGTAAACTGCTTGATGAAGCCCAACATGATGGTGTGGCTCCACGCGTGGCTTTTCAACTTGTTGACCTCCGATTGCTGAAGGTCGAACAGGTAGCTGAGGCGCAGGCTGAGCTTTCCTATGGGGAAATCGGCCGAAATCAGTTGCCGGATGGCTGGCTGATTGTGAGGCGACGTGAAGCAGATGTTGCGACTCCAATTGTGCGATAGGGTGAGCTCGTAATAGGCTTGTCCGTATTCGGGTGAGAACATGAGTCCCAACAGTGGCACGGACAATTGGTAGCGTAGGTGAAGGGGATGCCCCATCAGATGGGTCTGGTAGGTGGCCATGCCGCTGATGGCGGCATTGATGTAGGCTTTTGCCTGTACCGGATTGTTGGAGTTACGGGCGTTGTAGAGCATACCGATGTTGGCAGCCAACTGCGGACCGGCCGACACGCTGAAGCGGGACTGCGTCAGCAATGGCTTGAGCCATGTGTAGTTCCAATTGGCTAGCAGATAGATTTCCGAACCTGTTTTTGCAGGATTGTCGAGTATGGAGGCATTCAATTGGAACAATGACTGCCGATACACTGGTTGGTGGGCAATGGTGACACGACGAATGCTTTCGCGCATTGCACGAAGCTCTGGACCTGTGTATTCAAGGGGCGACAGGTATGTGTCGAGCACATTGGCATACCCCACTCCGTAGGATGTGACTCGTGTAATGCGGGCACTATCGGATTGTGCATGGACAAAGAGGCACAACGTGAGGCTTATCAGCAAGGTGAGGGCTCGGCACATGTCAGAAAAGTGATAATTGAAGGTCGGCATTACCTGTGGACTCGTTTTCGTCATCGGTGCTGTCGGCAGCATCATACTGCAAATCCTTTTGGGACTCTTCGGGGAAACGTGTCGGTTCCAATTCCTCTATCTTTTCGACGGAGTATGTGGTAATCCGCTTTCCTTTGGCCTTGACACTCTTTACTCCGATGAATTCTTCGACATCGATGACCATCGGTTCGCGGGAACTGTCGCCTTGCCCGAATGTGACTTGCACGCGTGGATAGACAACATCGGTGAGCAAGAGAGGCTGGCTTGCACGATTCTCGCCCAAGTAACTGGTAAGCTTAGCGGTGGATTCGAAGCAGAACCGTTTCAGGTAAGGATAGTTCTGCTGGTCGGCATCGTAGAGGACAGCACTCCAGACTTTCGACTCATCGAATCGCTCAATACGGACAACACCTTGGTCGAAATGGTTGTTCAGATCGAAATTCGTGGTGTAGAAACAGCCGTTTTCATAGACAACCAGAATCTGGTCGTCGCTTTGAAATTCGCCCAGGTATTTTCCTCGTTCGTCGTAGTTCAGACGAAGTACATCGGGATCAAACCATACCTTACGGCCACCGAGCGTAGAGCCTCCTCGCTGTTTGAGAGTAATACGGTAGATGTCGTTCTTGGTAAGTAGGTTGCCCATGGATTGGCGGCCTTTGATCATGATGTCGCGGAAATCCTTGTCGAAGACTATCTTCTTGAGCTTGGGTGTTGGCTTCAAGGTAATCTTGATGGTCTCGGCCTCACCATTAGGATTGGCCGTGAAATAAACCACTTTCGAGCCTTCAGAGCCTTGGGTGAGGTCGTATTCGCGGTCGCGGGTTATGGCTGTGACATTGAATCGCTTGATGTAATAGTTCCCCACTTTGCCATCGCGATAGACGGCATTGTAGATGGTGCGTGAGTCGTCTTTCTTGAATACGGCCAAGTGGAGTATGTTCTTGCCGACAAAGATCTTTTCGGCAATGCGAATCACTTTGTAACGACCGTCCTTGAAGAATATGATTACATCGTCGATGTCGGAACACATGGAAACAAATTCGTCTTTTTTCAGGCCGGTTCCGATGAAACCTTCTTCACGGTTTATGTACAGGCGCATGTTGGCTTCGGCTACTTTGGTGGCTTCAATGGTGTCGAAGTTTCGGATTTCGGTGCGTCGAGGATATTTTGCCCCATATTTCCCTTTCAACATTTCGAACCACTCAATGGTGTAATCAACAATGTGATTGAGCTTTTGATTGATTTCCTTGATTTGGTCGTTCAGCGAAACTATATAGTCGTTGGCTTTGTCGATATTGAACTTCAGGATTCGCTGCATCTTGATTTCGAGCAGTTTCAGAATGTCGTCGTTTGTTACGGGACGGAGGAACTGCGGGTAGAAAGGTTGCAACCGCTTGTCGATGTGCCTGCAAGCAATCTCAACGGTTCTGGCCTCTTCAAATTCCTTGTCTTTGTAGATTCGTTGTTCGATGAAGATTTTCTCGAGCGATGCAAAGTGAAGCATCTCGAGCAATTCGGACTTCTGGATTTCGAGTTCGCGCTGCAGGAGGGTCAGTGTGTTGTCGGCACTTTTACGCAACACTTCGCTTACGGTAAGGAAGTGGGGCTTGTTGTCGAAAATCACACAGCAGTTGGGCGAAATGTTCACTTCGCAATCGGTAAAGGCATAGAGTGCGTCGAGGGTCTTGTCACTCGATACCCCCGGTTGTAGGTGAATCAGGATTTCCACCTTTGCCGCAGTGTTGTCATCGACTTTGCGCACTTTTATCTTTCCTTTCTCTATGGCTTTCAGGATTGAGTCGATGAGGGTGCCAGTGGTCTTCCCATAGGGTATTTCGTTGATGACGAGTGTCTTGTTGTCGAGTTTGGAAATCTTTGCGCGAACCTTGACAACACCCCCTCTTTCGCCGTCATTGTATTTTGTGACGTCGATGCTCCCTCCTGTCTGGAAGTCGGGGTACAGATGGAACTCTTCTCCTCGCAGATAACTTACGGCGGCATCACACAGCTCGCCGAAATTGTGAGGTAGGATCTTGGATGACAAGCCTACAGCGATGCCTTCAACACCTTGGGCCAACAACAACGGAAACTTGACAGGAAGCGTGACAGGCTCCTTGTTGCGCCCGTCGTAAGATGCTTGCCATTCGGTGGTCTTCGGGTTGAATACTACGTCCAGAGCTAATTTCGAAAGGCGTGCCTCGATGTAACGTGGTGCCGCCGCATCATCGCCAGTGAGGATGTTCCCCCAATTTCCTTGTGTGTCGATGAGCATTTCCTTTTGGCCTAACTGAACCAAGGCATCGCCAATGGACTGGTCGCCGTGGGGATGGAACTGCATGGTGTGGCCAACGATGTTGGCCACCTTATTGTATCGTCCATCGTCCAGACGCTTCATGGAATGGAGGATGCGCCTCTGGACGGGTTTCAACCCGTCGCTGAGATGGGGAACGGCACGCTCAAGAATGACGTATGAGGCATAGTCGAGAAACCAATTCTGATACATCCCGGTGAGCTGATGACGAACGGATTCGTCATGCATGTCAACTGGCTTGTATTCCGAATGCTCGTTTTCGCCAGCCGTTGCATTCTCCTTATCGGAAATCATGCTGTCGTTTTCATCAGTGGGGTATATAGTATTGTCTTCCGCCATATTTTATTTAAATAAGTTAAGTTTATATGAATAGTTCGCAAAATTACTCTTTTTCTTGAAAAAAATGCCTACTTTTGCGCAATTATTGGCATAACACTTAAAATACAAATATTCAAGTTTCGCAAGTTCA
>DCGR01000052.1:0-9665 GCA_002315285.1 Bacteroides sp. UBA1773
GTGGCTTTTGAACTGAAAACGGAGAGATTTAAGCCAGAGCATTTGGGACAACTCAACTTCTATCTCGAAGCACTCGACCGCGATGTGAAGAAGCCATTTGAGAACCCGAGTATTGGAGTTCTGCTATGCAAAAGCAAAGACGACGAGGTTGTGGAGTATGCGCTCAGCCGCAACCTTTCGCCCACTATGGTGGCGGAATATGAACTGAAATTGCCCGACAAGGCACTCCTGCAACACAAAATGCAGGAACTCGCAGATTTGATGGACGAACAAAACAACACTTCCGACTATGGGATTGAATAATTATAAATTGGAAGAACAGATAGAAAAGTCCCTTCGCGAAAGTGAAGGCGACTTCCCAATGGCTTCCCAAAGACTTCCCAAAGACTTCCCAATAACCGCCACAAGAACTTTTGAGCTGATAAAACTCTCAACACTGTCGAGAGAAATTGCATGGTCACACAATACGCTGATAATGAGCCAATGCAAAAAGAATAATCTTAATATTTCGGGTTATGGGATTGAATAAGATTAGATTAGGAGATTATATTCGACGTTCAACAGTCAATAACCGAGATTTGAAATATAGCGAAGACCTAATTGTTGGAGTTAATAGCCAAGGTGTTTTTGCTTCGCCTAAGGGGGACCCTATAGAAGTTGATTTAAAGCCATATAAGATTGTAGAAAATGGAGCATTTGTGTACAATCCTACTCGTCTTGACTTGGGCTCTTTGGCTTATCGAACAGAAGGCCTTTGCATAGTGTCTCATCTATACATTGTCTTTTACCTGAATGAAGAAGGTAAAAAGATTATTGACCCAATGTATTTATACATATATTTTCGCCGTAGGGAGTTTTGTCGTGAGGTTACATTTAGAAACTTTGGTAGCCAAAGACCTGAATTTAGTTTCTCAGATATGAGCGACATCGAAATCACCCTTCCCTCGCTCGACATCCAGCGGAAGTACGTGGATGTTTACAACGCGATGTTGGCGAACCAGCAGAACTACGAGCGCGGGTTGGAGGATTTGAAACTCGTGTGCGACGGGTATATCGAGGATTTGAGAAGAAGAATGCCGTGCGAAAGGATTGGGGGGTATATTGACGAGAAAAATAATAGAAATTCTTTGTTGCAGTCCACTGATGTTCTAGGTGTTAATAGCTCAAGCACTTTTGGTGAAACACGCGCGGATACTAATGGTTTAGATTTTCACAACTATAAATTAGTAAGCTACAATCAATTTGCATATAATCCATCTAGAATTAATTTAGGTTCCATTGCTTTATACAAAGAAAATAAAGATTGTATCATTTCTCCAATGTATTGTGTCTTTTCTGTCATTGATGAAAATAAATTGTTTCCTGAATATTTAATGCTTTGGTTTGGAAGAAAAGAATTTCAAAGAAGCACCTTGTATTATGCAATGGGATCCGTAAGGGACACTTTTGATTTTGGATTAATGAAAGAATTTGCTATCCCGATTCCCGACATTGAAATTCAGAAATCCATCGTCAAGATTTACAACTGTTACATTGAGCGCAAGCGCATCAGCGAGCAGTTGAAATCGCAAATCAAGGACATTTGTCCGATATTGATAAAAGGGAGTATTGAGGAGGGGAAAAAGGAAAATTAATTAGTGTGGCGCTGATGCAAATGGTGGAGTGTAAAAAAAATATGTCCCCCAAAATTAAAAAAATATTATTTTTGGGGAATAAATTAATAGAGGTTAAGTTATGAAACTCATTGAAAGAACAGAATATCTCAATAAGCTCAAAGCATCGATTGGAACCCCTGATATAAAGGTAATTACGGGAGTACGGCGTTCGGGAAAGTCCAAACTGATGGAAGCATTGATTCAGTATATAAAAAGTTCCACGGATGCCAATATTATTCATATAAACTTCAATTTATTGGAATTCGAAGAATTGGTTTCTTATAAAAAACTTTATGAGTATGTTTTAGCTAATTACAAAGAAGATGTGGCAAATTTTCTTCTCATTGATGAAGTTCAGATGTGTAACGGATTTGAGAAAGCCATTAATAGTCTCCATACTATGGAGAAATTCGACATATTTATAACAGGTTCCAATGCATTTCTTTTAAGTTCGGATTTGGCAACACTATTTACGGGCAGAACCCTTAAAATTGAAGTGTATCCTTTCTCCTTTAAGGAATTCTGCAAATATTATGATTATTCGGATTCTTATTCCGCATTTGAAAAGTATCTGACTGAAGGAGGTATGTCTGGTGCATATCTCTACAAAGATACTGAACAGAAATTTGCGTACATAAAAGATATTTTTGAAACACTCGTCATTCGTGATATAAGGCAGAAATATAAAATCCGAAACAGGATTCTGATGGACAGAATGGTGGATTTTTTAATGGATAATATTTCAAATATCACCACCATTAGAAATATAACGAGAATTCTTTCAACAAATGACGAAACGACCGACCATAAAACAATCGGTTCCTATATTCAGTATTTGTGCAATGCCTTTGCATTCTATAAAGTTCGAAGATATGACATTCAAGGGAAAAAATATCTTGCTTCAAATGATAAATATTATCTCTGCGACCATGGTTTCAGGTATGCTATGCTCGGAACAAAGAATATGGACTATGGCAGAATAATAGAAAATATTGTGGCTGTAGAATTGATGAGAAGAGGCTATGAAGTCTATGTCGGAGTTCTTTATAAAAAGGAAATCGATTTTGTGGCGATAAAAGGGAATGAAAAAGTATATATTCAGGTGGCTGACAACATTGAAAGTGAAAATACTTTTTTGCGGGAAACAGCACCCTTGCTCAAAATAAACGATGCCTATCCCAAAATTCTTATTGCTCATACAAGACATGAAACATACGACTATGAGGGAATAAAAATAATTGATATATCAAAATGGTTGCTGAACTAATTTCAATCAAAGGGAGAAAAGTATATGTCCAAACTCACAAATTACAACGGCAACTATTGCAAACACGAATATAGGCCAGGTGCTGGAACAAAGGATGAAGTGTGAAAAGTGTATAAAATATGATTATTGATATTGTTTTTGAGAAATTTTCACAAAATATCGTATCATATTTAGAAATTTTGTATTTTTGAAGCATAAAAAACGGCAAGAAATATGTTAATAGATTTCGCAGTAAAAAACTTTTTGTCTTTTAAGGATGAAGTTTCATTCAGTATGCTTGCAGCCAAGTCTGTCAAGGAAATGGAAGATACAAACAATGTCTATTCAAATGTTTCTGTAGTAGGTCAAAACAACTTGAGACTATTGAAGGCAGCCGCCATTTATGGTGCAAATGGTTCTGGGAAAAGCAATCTGATACAGGCCTTCATTTTCTTTCGGAATTTTGTGGTGGATTCTTTCCATAAAGACACCCTTCTCAACGACTTCAAACACAACCAGTTCTTATTCAACAGTGATAAGGATAATGCCTCTGCCTTTGAAATGACTTTCATCACCGAAGACACCAAATATCGCTATGGCTTTAGCATTGTAGGAGAAACCATTGACAAAGAATGGCTTTTTGAACAACAGGCAGATGCGGTAAAAGAAAGTTATTGCTTCAAAAGGATGGATGGGGAGATTACTTGCAACGCTAAAAACTTTAAAGTGACCAAGGAAGCAAAAGCATCAACCAGAAACAATGCCTTGTTTCTTTCTGCTGCTGCATTGTTCAATGCCGAAACCGCTATCAAAATCAAGAGATTCTTTACGGATAGCTTCAATATTATTAGTGGCGTCAAAGACAATACCGTCTCGGTGACTGCACAGAAGTTGAACGAAAGCGACGACATGCACAATAGGATTGTGGAATTCATGAAGCTCGCCGATTTCGGAATTGAAGATGTTCGAGTTGAAGAATCTTTAGCCGAAAGCATTACGGATATTAAGGATCCCATCTTACGTAAATTGTTGGGCGGTACAGATTATGACAAAAGGCCAGTTGAAAACAAAATAAAATCCTGGGAAATAAACACTTATCATAAGGAGTTTGATGGTGAAGTCCCTTGCGATTTGGTCCCATTGAATTTAGGTAGTGAATCAGTTGGTACCATCAAAACTTTTGCAATGATTGGCCCTTGGCTTGACACCCTGATGAATGGTAAGGTTCTGATTGTGGATGAGTTTGGTGCCAGTCTCCACACAAAATTGGCCTTGGAGTTGCTGCGGCTGTTCCAAAGCAAATTGAATAATGGTTCGCAGCTGATTGTTACAACCCACGACACGAACTTGTTGCGCAAAGATTTGTTCCGCCGCGACCAAATATGGTTTACGGAAAAAGACGAGTATGGCGTTTCCGATTTGTATTCACTTGTCGAGTATCGGATAAACCAAGCCACCAGTGTTCGCAACGACGCCTCATTCAGCAAGGATTATTTGGCTGGAAAATATGGTGCAATTCCTCATTTTGGTAACATTCAACAATTCATTGACGACTATGGCAGGTAAGAACTCCAGATTGGACAATCCGTTCAAAAGCCGTCGGGAACTTGATGAGCGTAAACAGAATACACGTACCGAACATCAGGTGGTTGATGAGAAACCACTCATCGTGTTCAGCTTTAAGGATTTTGATGACTCTCAATGCCCTACTGGACAGACTTTCAAAGAGTGGGAAAAGGCTGGATTGTTGTCCGACTTGTTCATAAAACTTGTCGATGTGTCTTCAAAGAACCGTATTGAAGCAGAGCAACAAAAGGTCGTCAAAATATATGGCGATTGGCCCAAAGGGCATACCGACTTTAAGCTTCCCGATCACATCCAAGGTGAAGTTGATTGGGGAACGCTTCAGCGGATTGGTGGCCAAAAGGCTCGAATTGCTGGTTATATGAATGACAATGTTTTTTACGTCGTTTTTCTTGATAAAGAACACAAGTTCTACAAATCAGGAAAATAAAACTTTTCCCCATCATGTCCAAACTCACCAATCATAACGGCCGTTACTGCGAATCGGAATTCGAGAATGCCCTCATTGCCTTCCTTGAACGGGAAGGATGGCAATACCTGTTTGGCGACTCCATAGCAAGAGCCAGCAGAAAAGAAGTGCTCCATATGGACGACCTGCTCCAGTTCTTGAAAGGCAATTACAAGAACATGAGCGACGAGGAACTGCAAAGAATAGCAGACAACGTCAGACTGGTGGGTGCAGACACGGATTTTGCCACATTGCATAAAGTCTATAAGTGGATGGTGAACGGTGTGCCTGCCGTTGACAGAGACGGAAGTCCCACGACTGTCAACTTGATAGACTTTGGCAGTCTGGACAATCCACAGCATAAGGACACAAACATTTTCCGCGTCGTCAACCAGTTCACCGTGGATTATATTAATAAAGGTGTCATCAAGAATCGTCGTCCCGATGTCTTGCTGTATGTGAATGGACTGCCCGTCTGCGTGATTGAGCTGAAGAATCCTGCCGATGCCAATGCCACGATTGAAGAAGCCTGGGAACAAATCAACATCCGCTATTGGCGCGACATTCCAGGACTGTTGCACTACTGTCCGCTGGCTTGCATCAGCGATGGCGTGAAGACACGATTAGGGACAGTCCGTACGCCTTACGAACACTTCTACGCCTGGCGACGTGTGGAGAATGGCGACAAGGTAAGCACCATGCCTTTTGATGAGTTGGCGACAATGGTGAAGGGTGTTTACCGACCGGGAAGGTTTCTGGAGATTTTCAGGGACTATGTGTATTTCCAGGACGAAACATTCAATAGCGATGAAAAGGAAATAGTATGCCGCTATCCGCAGTTCTTCGCCACACGACTGCTCAGGGAGAGTATCATCAAATCGATAAAGACCAAGAACGGCAAGGGTGGAACCTACTTCGGTGCCACTGGCTGCGGAAAGACTTACACGATGGCATTCCTCGCACGCCAACTCTCGTTGCGCTGCGCAGCAGAAATCGGTTCACCTACCATTCTGATGATTGTTGACCGTGAAGACCTTCAGAATCAAGGCGCAAAAATCTTTACCAAGAGTACCGATTTCCTGGAATTGGGCGAGGTATCGGTTGTGCCAAACAGAAAAACACTGCGACAAGAGCTCTCACTCCGTGAGAGTGGCGGTTTCTTCATCTGCACCATCCAGAAGTTCTGCGACAGGAAGGACGACACAATAGGCCTTATCAACAACCGTAGCAACATTATCTGTTTCAGCGACGAGGCTCACCGCACACAGATTGAAGGCTCAAAACGCATCCAGTTCAGCGAGGATGCCGACGAGAACATGCGTGCCATGATATCAAAGCCATACGCCAAAGTGCTGCGTGAAGCCCTGCCAAATGCCACGTTCGTAGGCTTCACGGGAACACCCATTGCAGAAACCTACCAGACCTTTGGTGACGAAATAGACCGCTACACGATGGATCAGGCTGTGGCAGACCTGATAACCGTGCCTATCAAGTACCATCCACGCATAGCCAAAGTGTTGCTGGATCAGGAGAAGGCCAAAGAGATTGAAGCCTATTATGCCAAATGCGCAGACGAAGGCTCCACCAGAGAAGACATTGCAAAGAGCAAGAAGGCCATGAGCTCGTTAGAGGTGATTCTTGGCGAGTCAGACCGTCTCGACAAACTTGCCGTTGACATACACGACCACTACGTTTCTTCCGTAGCCAACGACCCGGACAGGGTACAGAAAGCAATGATAGTCTGCTCAAATAGAAAGATAGCCTACGACCTGCTGTTGAAGTTCAAGGCTCGTTATCCTGAATGGTTCGATGAGCGGAAGACACCCGAAGGAGTCAATGTCTTGCCGGAAAAGCTTAACGATCTGAAGAAAATGCCGACCATCGCAATGGTAGCCAGCGTAGGAAGCAATGACGAGGCTGGCATGTACAATTATCTTGGAGGTGTGAAGAACGACCAACGTTCGGAAGACTTGGATGCCGCCTTCAAACAGGAACATTCCAATTTCCGCATCGTCATTGTAGTGGACATGTGGATAACGGGCTTCGATGTGGAATGCCTCACCTACATGTATAACGACAAGCCGCTGCAGAAACATTCGTTGATACAGACCATCAGCCGTGCCAACCGAAAATATCCAGGAAAGGAATATGGCTTGATCGTTGACTACATCGGCATTCGTGACCAGATGTTGGAAGCAAGGAAAATGTATGGCGGAGACAATTCGGTTGCATTGACAGAAGATGACATTGAACAAGCTACTCTTGTTTTCCGTGAATACATGGAAATTCTGAAAGCCCTGTTCAAGACTTATGACTTGACTCCATTCCTGAATCCCAGGACTGACCCAGCGACAAGATACACCCTGTTGGCAAAAGCAGCGGAGTTTGTATTCTCGTCGAATGAAAGTTTCAACTCTGTCAGCAAGGATGAGAAGAAGACCAGGAAAGTTTCCTTCAAGACCTATTTCCTGCAAAATGTGAAGAGAATGCGAAAGGCCTACGACCTTTGCCAACCTTCGGGAGAACTCAGCGAAGAGGAGTCGGCATTGGCACAATGTTTCATGGCTATTGCCGGCATGGTATATAAAATGAATGGGACTGACGCTCCAGATACCGACACCATGAATAGGCGGGTGGCAAAGATGGTGGAAGAAGCCTTGAAGTACAATCATGTTGAGGGTTTTCTTGACGAAGGTGAAGAGGTGGATATATTTGGACCTGAGTTCACGGAAAGGCTTGAGGACATCAAGATGCCAGCCTCAAGGTTGGAAACGCTGATAAAACTTCTTCGTAAACAGATCACAGAGTATGGGAAGACCAATCAGATAGCATCGAAGAAATTCCAAGAGATGCTGGAGGCCACCATTCAGGAGTACCACAACAGGCGCAAATTCCTATCTGAACGAGAAGCTGGCGTAACCCAGGAAGCAACAGCAGAAAGTATCATCAAGAATGCCACCGAGCAGGCTCTGGATATTCTTAAAGGAATGCAAGCCGACCGAGAGAGCTTCCGCAAGTTGGGACTTACCTTTGAAGAGAAGGCGTTTTATGACATCTTGATCCATTTGCGAGACAAAAACAACTTCGAATATGGAGAAGACAAGGAGGATGAGGATGGTGTTGTCATCAACGACAAATGTAAGAGTCTTGCACACAAGATTCGAGACGTCATTGATGCAAAATCATCATTTGCCGACTGGCTTAACAACCAGCGAGTCCGTGACCAACTGAAACAGGACATCAAGATTTGCCTTGTCAAGAACGGCTATCCTCCCCAGTACACCCCGGAAGTGTTCCGCGAAGTAATGGAACAAGTGGAGAATTTCAAGGAAAATGAGGATGTGGATAATCGTGATGTGAAGAACACCTCTAATCCTGTTATTTCCATGTATGCCCCAGATGAAGTGGAAGGCGGGATGATGGCTGCAGAGAATATCTTCATCTACGGTAGCATTCCCATTGACCTGCCTGACACGAAACGGGAAAAGTTGGCCAATGGCAAATTGGACTTGGTCCTGATGTACGCCATCGGTAGTGGTGCCCGTCAGAAGACAGAGGCTGCTGGCAAGATCGCATTGGGCATAAAAGAAAACATGCTGAGGGACGAACAGATGGCTGCATACAAAAGCATCAAATACCTGATGTTCCATTATTGGAGTAAACCAAAGGCCTACTTGCTGACGAAAGAACCTGTGTTGGTTGATAAGAATGATGTCCCATCTGAATACTTGTTCCGAATGGACAAGGATGCTGTAAAGTTCATTCTGCTGGATTATGATCCACTGCAATCAGCTGATTTGCAAAATGTGAACATCATGAAGACCCAGCGAAGAGGTGCAATCAGATATCTTCCATTTGTAACCACATTAGAAAGTATAGTAGATGAATAGGACTGTTTTTCATGGGAACCGGATTTGACTTGGTTCATGGTCTCAAACACAGCAACACACATTTACATTTACCGATAAACAATGAAAACCGATGGCCTATTCATAACTCCATCATTCCTGACACCCACAACGGAACTATTTCCGTTTCGGTTATGGTAGGTCATTACAACCAACACACAATGCATAACACATTCTGTATTCAAACAAGCAAGCAAAACGAACAAAATTCACAGCAATGAAAAGAATATCGGTCATCAAAGATTGGGATGCGGAAACAGAAGAGAAGGTTTCACAAGGCATCACATACTTCAAATCAGGATTGAACTGTGCCCAAAGCGTCGCACTGGTTTTCGCAGCTTATTACGACATCCCCGACGAACTGATGCTGCGCCTTGCCGCATCGTTCGGAGGTGGCATCGGACGGATGCGCGAAACTTGCGGTGCCGCCTGCGGCATGTTTCTGCTGGCTGGACTGGAGGTGACCAACCCCTCCGACACGGCTACCGCTGACGACAACATGCCATGCCACGCCACATATCCGGATGCGGGAGTGAAAAAGAAAAACTACGAGGTGGTGCAGCAACTGGCCGCCACATTCAGGCAGCAAACGGGGAGCCTGCTTTGCAAGGAACTGCTGGGACTTACGAAACCGGGTGAACACCAACCCATCCCCACCCCACCCACACCGGAAGAACGGACGGCAACATACTACCAGAAACGACCTTGCACATGGATGGTAGAAACCGCCATCCGGACTTACATGGGCTATCTGCGCGACAAATATACCCGGCAAGCCACCGAAACGGCAAACAACACATAGTGATGATTAAAAAATAACTTGG
>DCGR01000052.1:9701-33863 GCA_002315285.1 Bacteroides sp. UBA1773
CCTTTACCTTATCTTGTTGGCTATTGTGAAGCTGAGTTTCAGTCACGTAGCCCGCTACGCTCCTTCAACACCGCTCCAAAATATCTCAACAATCCAAGGCAAAATCGTACCAACTTATTATTTAACCATCACTAAACCGCAAAAAAATGCCACCTCCTTGGCATGTTCTGGCGTTGCTACAGACACATGCCGAAGGGGTGGACAATGATTAGTTCTCCAATTTCCTGTCGCTTACATCAGGCCTGTGAGCATTGCATTGAAGTACATGGGCTTTAGGAAATACATCTTCAGCCACCAGGCCGAAGCTTGCTCCTTGCTCATGTCCTGCATGGAGAAGGGGAATGAGATTTTCTCCTTCTTGTCATAATCGAACTCACACAAAAGCACGTGGCCATAGTCGGTGACAATAGGGCAGCATGCATAGCCATCGTATTTCCGTTCGGGAGCATGTCCCTCCATCAGCGACACCAGGTTATCGACAGCCACAGGAACCTGTAGGCGGATAGCCGACGATGTCTTGCTGGTGGGAATGCCTGCCACGTCGCCCAGGCTGATCACATTGGGGAATGTCTTGTGTATCAAAGTCTCCTTGTCCACCATGACCCATCCTCCACTTGCCAACTTGCCCTCCGTCCAAGCCAGACCAGAGCGCTTCACAAAATCGGGAGCCG
Source organism: Bacteroides sp. UBA1773 (assembly GCA_002315285.1). Classification (GTDB taxonomy): domain Bacteria; phylum Bacteroidota; class Bacteroidia; order Bacteroidales; family Bacteroidaceae; genus DCGR01. The sequence continues at coordinate 10,373 of DCGR01000052.1, forward strand.
ACATGGGAGGTACGAAATGGAGGAAGTCATAATCCTCGACAACAGGCACTCCAATCTCCTTTTCCACCTCCACTTCCTTTTGCAACTTTTCGTCGAACACCATTTCCTTGGTCTTCACCCGATTCTCCATATAGACCTTATGGGCCTGCGTGTCAATGCCCTTCACTCGGCGTTTGGTTGTGATGCTTACGTGGCGTTCATCGTATATTTCCTCCAATCGTGGCGTATAATATGGCACATCGTAGAGCGCTCCCTCGGCGGTGAAATAGTCGAATTGCAACCGTTCACGAGTACCCTCCTTTCGGGAAAGATGTTCCGTGAGCAGACAGATTTTCTTAGGCGCTCCACCACACTTGTGCTTGGTGTAAGTGTCGGCAAACACGCCCCGGCCTCCCTGCCGCACAAACTGCTGCACTGCAATCCATGTCTTCTGTGCGCCCTCAAAATCGTAGATGCAATGGGCGTTGCCTTCGCCAAGCGTAGCTTGCGAAATGCCATCGACTCCATCCCAATCAAGCTGAAGGCCGGGAGTAAGCACCAGGAAATCATAGCCGAACGAGCCTTTGGTATATGTCCGTACGGTTTGCTTCACAGGATCAAGCGCCACTACACTATCCTTCACCCACTTCACTCCTTCGGGGATGCACTTGCTCTGGGGACGCCATATCTCTTCCCCCTTCCAAATGCCAGCAGCCACGAAAGTGAACCCGGGCTGATAGTACTGGCGGTCGCTGGGGTCAATCAACGTAATGTCGGGCTGATCCAATTTCCGTAGCAAGCGGCTTGCCATACTGATACCCGCAGCTCCGCCGCCCACAATCACTATCCTTCCACGGGCCGAAGAGGCCGACAATTTGGAACAACCAGACAGACCCAGTGCCGTTGCACCCATGACTGCCGCATTTATTTTCAAGAATGAACGACGATCCATTTGTCCGCCATCCACAAAAGTAAGGTCACTAAACTTCATACCATAATCTGTTTTGCCATGCAAAGAAAACAAAAAAACACATATTTAGATTAAAAAAACATGATTAAAACACCATACGACAGCAAAAGAACACTTCGAATTGAGATTTCGCTGATGAATACGCAACAAAACTGCGTTTCTATCAATCGAACAACTGACGCAGTACATCGGTCGACTTCATAGGCCCGAAATTGGGTACGTGTGTCTGGTAATATTCCAAAATAACATCCAGACAACGATTCCGCTGAGCACGATTCATACGGAAATACAACATGTTTCGATAATTCATCCTCATCAAAGCAACCATAGCCTTGGCTTCGTCGGGCACCAAGCTCCTACCCATAGGGCGAACAAACGAATAACTTGAATTATGCAAATCGAAATAGCTGTTGGGCACATACGAACCCACATCGGGCATAATGCCTAAAAAACGCGTCAGATTGATCAGAAAAGCCAAATGAAAATTAGAGCATTGCCCGGTTGGCACTGCATCTAAAAAACGGAATGAAAACTGCAGAAACAAAAACAACGACTCACTGCCCACCTCCTCGCGAAGCACAAAACCCAGCACTTCAGCCAAGAAAATGCCTATCGAGGACTTTCGGCAATCAAAGGCAAGCGACTCGTAGGTCATCAACGAACGAGCTTCGCGTACATAGCTCAAATTGCCATGTTCGCTGACAGCCACTTCCAACTGCAACAACGACAAAGGCTGGAACAACCGGGAGGTAGCGACACGATGCGAAGCACGACTACACCTTAGGAGCAAAGACATGCGACCATGCTGAGATGTATAGACATGTATGATATCCGACGAATCACTATACTTGATACGTTGTAGCACTAAAGAATCAACCGTTTCGACCATCAAACGCGCAGGGAAAAATGTTATTGGCTACAAAAATACGCAGAAAAACAAAGAAAATAAAACCGAAGTCGAAAAAAAAAGCATTGAAAGTTTTGCCATCTCAAAAAGAGTTCCTATTTTTGCATCCGCATTCGAGAGCACACTCAAAAGCGAATCGCGCTATGGCGCAAAAAAGGTATGGTCCATTCGTATATCGGTTAGTACTCAAGATTTTCATTCTTGCAAGGGCGGTTCGATTCCGCCATGGACTACAAATTAAAAAACAAAGAAAAGGAAACAATTTAAAGATTAGTCGAGATGGCAAATCACAAATCATCAGTAAAGAGAATCCGCCAGACGGAAAAAAGAAGACTGCACAACAGATATTACGCTAAGACCATGCGTAACGCCGTAAGAAAACTTCGTGCAACAACAGACAAGGCCGAAGCAACAGCCCTGTTCCCTGCAACGCAGAAGATTTTGGACAAGTTGGCAAAGCGCAATATCATCCATAAGAACAAAGCAGCCAACTTGAAATCAAAATTGGCAAAGCATATCGCCAAGTTAGCTTAAGAAGTTCTCCATATTGACATACATCATTCAGGTCGGATTGTACAATCCGGCCTTTGTTGTTTTGATATGAATGGAAAAAGCAACCAGAATGTCATCCAAAATTTTTGTCGGACACAAGCTTTTCCTTGTGATTTTGGACGAGAAAAGTTGCATATGTCGGGTGAAAGCACTACCTTTGACTGCTAAAAGTTACAGACATGACACAAGAAGAAAAAATAAACGCAGAAAACAATTATTCCGCATCGAACATCCAAGTTCTTGAAGGCTTGGAAGCTGTTCGGAAACGTCCTGCAATGTATATTGGAGACATTTCCGAAAAAGGATTGCACCACTTGGTATATGAGGTGGTGGACAACTCCATCGACGAAGCATTGGCCGGATATTGCGACCATATAGAAGTCTTCATCAACGAAGACAACAGCATCACCGTGCAAGACAACGGACGCGGCATCCCAGTTGACTTTCATGAAAAAGAAAAACGCTCGGCCCTTGAGGTGGTAATGACCGTCCTACACGCAGGAGGCAAATTCGACAAAGGGAGTTACAAGGTTTCTGGTGGCTTGCATGGCGTAGGTGTTTCATGCGTCAATGCCCTATCAAAGCATATGACTACCAACGTCTTCCGAGGTGGAAAGGTTTATCAGCAAGAGTATGCTTATGGCAAACCACTATATTCCGTACGTACCATCGACGAATGTGATGAGGAGATGACAGGCACTCGCCAGACATTCATGCCTGACGATAGCATCTTCATCGTAAGCGAATACAAATACGACATCTTGCAAAACCGTCTCCGTGAACTGGCTTATCTGAACAAGGGCATAACCATTACCCTGACAGACAAAAGGGAGAAGGATGAAAACGGCAACTTCCGCAAGGAGAAATTCCATTCGAGCGAAGGAGTGAAAGAATTCGTAAGATTCCTGAACCAAGCCAACACGTCGTTGATCAATGATGTCATTTACCTGAATACCGAGCGCCAGGGGGTGCCCATCGAATGTGCCATCATGTACAACACAGGCTATCGTGAGAGCCTGCACTCCTATGTCAACAACATCAACACAATCGAAGGTGGAACTCACGAGACGGGATTCCGCATGGCATTGACACGTGTGCTGAAAAAATACGCAGAGGACACCAAAGCCATCGAAAAAGCCAAAGTGGAAATTTCGGGTGAGGATTTCCGAGAAGGATTGATTGCTGTCATCAGTGTAAAAGTGGCTGAACCGCAATTCGAAGGACAGACAAAGACCAAGTTGGGCAACAACGAAGTGGCAGGTGCTGTCACCTCAGCCGTATCGGAAGCACTGAGCAACTATCTGGAAGAACATCCCAAAGAGGCAAAACTCATTGTAGATAAGGTGATTCTCGCAGCGACAGCCCGTATAGCTGCACGTAAAGCGCGCGAATCGGTACAACGGAAAAGTCCGATGGCGGGAGGTGGAATGCCAGGCAAACTGGCCGACTGTTCAAGCAGGAATCCTGAAGAGTGCGAATTGTTCCTTGTCGAGGGAGACTCTGCTGGCGGATCGGCCAAACAAGGTCGCAGTCGCGCCACACAAGCCATACTGCCACTTCGAGGAAAGATTCTGAATGTAGAAAAGGCCATGTGGCACAAGGCTTTCGAAAGCGATGAGGTGAACAACATCATCACCGCATTGGGAGTACGCTTTGGTGTGGACGGAGAAGACACCAAGAAAGCCAACATCGACAAGATACGTTATCATAAGGTAATCATGATGACCGATGCCGATGTCGATGGATCGCACATCGACACACTGATTATGACTCTTTTCTACCGTTATATGCCTGAAATCATTGAGGCAGGACATCTTTACATTGCCAATCCACCTCTCTACAAATGCACGAAAGGAAAGGTCAGCGAATATTGCTACACAGAGGAGGAACGTAAGAACTTCATCCAAAAATATGGTGGTGGAGAAGAAAACGGCATACACACCCAGCGTTACAAAGGTTTGGGTGAAATGAACCCAGAACAACTATGGGAAACCACCATGAATCCGGAAACACGCATTTTGAAACAGGTTACCATTGATTTGGCAAGCAATGTTGACTACACTTTCTCCATGCTCATGGGAGACGATGTGGCACCACGACGCGAATTCATCGAGCAAAATGCGACATACGCAAACATTGATGCCTAATTTTTATCACAAATAGCTAATCATGAAAAAAGTAAAGTTTATCGTATTGGTTGTACTTGCCATTTTCAGCATTTCGACCTATGCACAATGTAAGAAAAGCAACGCAACGGAATGGATGTTGTCGCGTTGCTGGAGTAACGGATTCAAGGCTTTGCCCGATGTATGTACCAATCTGGAAGAATTCCAAGACCAGTACAACAAGAACAAGGCACAATGGGATGCAGCATTCAAATGGCTTGCCGACACTGATTTGCTGAACATCAAGGCAGGCAAGTACACCATCGAAGGTACTACCATGACAGTTTCGATTGAGGACGATACAACCGGACCTTTCGAGACAAAAGGTTCGGAATCGCATTATCATCATGTAGATATTCAATATGTGGTGAAAGGTACGGAACGATTCGGATTGCTCGACCACGACAGTTCCTATCCGAAGACAGGGTATCGCCCCGACAACATCGGCTACACCTTCGACCCTGCTAAGGTGATGCTCATCGACTCGACCCCCAACCGCTTCTTTCTGTTCTTCCCAAGCGACTGGCACATTGCCAAGATTGCTACCGACAACGGTCCAGAACCCATACGAGTGGTGGTGGTAAAGGTGGATTACGTGAAATAAACCCCTCTCTCACCAATTCACGCGAATCATCGTGGATGCCATACAGCAAGGTGCGTCAATCGGTTCCGACATGATACACCTTGCTTTTTATTAATGCCACAAACCACACATTACCAACAAACAAACATCATGAACACAACAGCAAACAAATATGTCATCGGATTAGACTATGGATCGGATAGTGCAAGAGCCATTGTCGTCAATGCCCTTACGGGAGAAACCATTGCCTCAAGCGTAAAGAAATACCCTCGATGGAGTCAGGGCCTGTATTGCAACCCACAAATAAACCAGTGGCGACAACATCCCAAAGACTATCTGGAAGTACTGGAATTCATCGTCGCCGATGCACTCAGCCAATGTCCAGAAGGAACAGCCGAACGAGTAGTAGGATTGGCATTCGACACAACAGGTTCAACGCCTGCCTTTACCGATGAGAGTGGGACACCGCTGTCGTTACTACCAGAATTTGCAGAAAATCCCGACGCGATGTTTGTGTTGTGGAAAGACCATACAGCCATCTGCGAAGCACAAGAGATAAACGTGGCATGTAGCAAAAGCGAAATCAACTACTCAAAATACGAGGGAGGCATATACGATGCAGAATGGTTTTGGGCAAAAGCGTTACATTGCCTGCGGCAATCGCCCGAAGTGGCGGCAAAAGCCTACTCGTTTGTGGAGTGTTGTGAATGGCTTCCTGCGGTACTTACAGGAGTGACACATGCCAATAACATCATCCGCAGCCGCTGTACAGCCGGACACAAGGCACTATGGTGTGAAGAATGGGGAGGACTTCCCAGTGAGGAATTTCTATCGGGCATCGACCCCTTGCTGAAAGGATGGCGCGACAGGTTGTTCGTGCAAACCGTCACCGCCGATATTCCACGCGGCACACTCTGCCCCGAATGGGCCAGCCGATTGGGACTAAACACCAACGTGATTGTAGCAGGTAGCGCACTCGATGCGCACGTGGGAGCCGTGGGAGCGGGTGTCAGTCCACACACCTTGGTGCGTGTCATCGGCACATCGACCTGTGACATGACTGTGGCAAGCTACGAAGAAATGAAGAATAAATGTATTCCAGGGATATGCGGGCAAGCCGATGGTTCCATGATACCGGGCATGATAGGGCTTGAGGCCGGACAATGTGCGTTTGGCGATGTCTATGCCATGTTCCGACGTATCTTGGAATATCCTCTTCGGAAAATCATGCCAACAACACTCAAGGGGAAGCTTTCGGACGAGGAAATACAGGAAAGCATAGAAAACGCATGTGACGAAATACTGTTGTCACTCACGACCGAAGCCGAGAAAATATCCATAGGCCAAAGCACAATGCTGGCTACCGACTGGGTGAACGGACGACGATCACCCGATGTAAACCCTTCGGTCACAGGCACAATCACAGGATTCACCTTAGGAACCACAGCTCCACTCATCTTCCGCGCTCTGGTAGAAGCCACTGCGTTTGGTTCGAAAGCCATCATGGACCGATACGAGGAACAAGGCATCCGAATAGATAATGTAATAGGTATTGGTGGTATTGCCTTAAAAAGTCCATTCGTGATGCAGACCATGTGCGATGTGTTAGGAAAACCCATCAAAGTATGCAAAACCGACCAAGCCTGCGCCCTTGGTGCTGCCATGTTTGCAGCCACTGCAGCCGGCATCTACAGAAAAGTGGAGGATGCTTACCAAGTCATGAACAGTGGATTCGCCAAAGAATACACACCCAATCCTGAAAACACCAGGATTTATGCAAGCCGGTTTGCCAAATACATCAAATTAGGGAAATTCACAGAAAACGAGCTCTAATGACACATACAGAATACTGTTCCGCCATCTGCCTTTCGGTACGACAGCGGAACAGTTCTTTTCTGATCACTTTTCTATGTGAGAATATGCAGAAACGCCTCATAAGCCCTTCTGACTACTTCACCCATCCAATGTCGCGCAAATAAACCTGACGCGAACCTTCGTGAACAGAATTGAAGCCTATCTGAGTGCCATCCAGTCGGAAACGAGGATGAAGGTCGCAACGCGAATACTGTTCCCGATACTTCTCCGGCACAAAGAAAGCTCCCAACGGCAGAATAGCCTCATCCTCCAAACGAACCATTACCCATGTGCGATTCCCATTCTTGTCCCAATAGCCATCAGTACTAAGGAATTTGCCATCGGGTGAGAAAATAAGATGTCCATCCCAATCGAGAATGCCAGGACCAAGATGGCGCACTTGTTTTTCCTGCCCGACCTTGAAGATGGTGTGGCTCCACTGATTGCCAGCATTCCACTTGGCTGTCACCGCAAGAGTCTCATCGTCGTACCAATTGAAGTGCGAGCCAGCCCAGCCATCGGGATAGCAACGACGCAAATCAGTACCATCGGCATTGCAAGTGAACGAGGTAGTTTCCCAACGAAACACGTGTCCACGTTCGGCCACTTGTTGGTCAAGATCCTCCACCGTGCGGGCCAAGAAGAAAATACGCTTGGCATTGGGACTGATGATGGTGTGGCAGAAATAAGCCAATCCCTGTGAATCATTGATGGAAGTCATCTGATTTTGTGCCTGTGCGATGGAAAGGATGAGTTTACCCTCGCCAGTACGAAGATTGACAAGCCAAAGTCCCTCATCCTCAGGCCATACCACATCACGTTTAGGGTCTTGTCCAAGTCCAGCATAGCCATAGTCCGGACGAGTAAGACGCAGACGGGCATAGTTGACAGAAACAGCCCACTCGCCATCGCGCGAAACAGCACTGATGGGATAAGGAACAATCCGTTCTTCACCTGTATGCCAATTGAGAATCACCGACACAAATTTGCCATCACGACGGTCGTTGTAGATACAAGTTCCGTCTTCCCATGGAAGCCAATGAAACATGGCTGCCTCCTGAAAATTCCAACAATAGGTTTTAGCAATAGGAATAAGCTTATTGTTATCCTGCAAATCCACCAGCGCAATCACAGCCTGCTCATCTTCGGCCACCAATCGGCCATTGACATCGGTTTCGAGTACTGACACGTATCGTCCATCGGGACTCCAAGAGTTGATGCCGAAGTAACTCGCGAACAAATGGTCATGAGGGCCACTGGTAATGGCATAAGGTTCAGACACTTTAGGAAAAGGTGTAGGACTATCCGACGACTGCTTGCAAGCAGTGGCCATGAGCAAGGAAACCAATAAAAAACAAATCTGCTTCATAAGAAATTTACAATAAAAAACAATCCGCATCCAAATACAACATATTCCACATCATTCAATTCCAAGCAATTGAATGACACAATATAGACTTCAATAAAAGGACAAAGATATGACTATCGCAAATTCTTAGAGAGAGAGCTTTGAGTATAGGATGTCAAGTTTCAACTTGTCATTGCCTCCCTTTAATTTTGTGCTGGTGATGCTTAGATCATGCTCCACCCGAATGACATTTCCCGAAGAATCCTTTGTGACACTAACAGGAATCAACACGACCTTATTCCATTCTTTCGAATTTTTTCCTGCGGTTTTCTCGTCTATGCAAGTACGCACAAGCGAAGCTATATTGCTATAGGTGTAGGTGTTTGCCGTAGCGCCAGAAGTAGTCAATGTCGCAAGATAAGATGAAATATCATTATAGATTTTGCTATTTTCAAAGAACTGATACATGTCGTCTTTCCGTACCATCAACAGATTTGTCGGTTTAGACATCTTAAAATTCTTTCCTGACTCATCATTATAGCATTGGAACGTGATGCTTGCGGCATTGATTGTATCCCGTTCATGATCTATTGAAATCTCATCTATAGGAAGAGTAACCTCTGTGAAAATACCAGCGGGAGTCTTTAAGTGCGTACAGCTTTGGTCGTCAAGAAGAGCCTTCAACTTATCGGAATTCTTGAAATGGTTTGCCTGAATAACCTCCTTTGATGCAGCGAAAGTCACAAGACCACTTACGAGCGAATCCAACTTTCCTTCACTACTGTCAATGTAATAGTAGAATCCCACATTGAGGTCAATCTGGTCAATGGTCAAGACCGTACCATCGCCATGAGTGCAATGAACATACGCACCTTTAAGGACATGCTTGATAAACTCTTCGGCATTCTTATAATAATCCTTATTTTCCAGGTATTTGGAATAACAGTATTGTCCGAACTGTTTGGGAAGCTCAATTGGTAACCAACGATAACGCGTTTGAGTTGTGGTGGTTGTATAATAATATGAAGAATACGAAGAAGTCGTGATGACCGAATCCTTCATTGAGTAACCAGATGCGGCAAAAGACTGCGTAACCAATGGCGCAGCCGATGTGTCATAATATTTGGAAACGTCAATGGAAGTGTAACAAGTTCTTTTGTCGTTTTCAGGAATCACTACAGAAAGTGTATCAACCTGAAGCTTCATCGCATTTGTCGTATCACCAAAAACCGACGCAAAATTAAGCAACATGTATGCCTCTTTCACATATACTTTTTGCTCAATCGAAGGGAAAGTGAAATCATCCGTGATATTGAACTGAGCCACAAAGTCGGCAGTCATCTCTCCATACTCGGGGTCAGTATATTTCCCCAAATAAGCCATGCTGCTTCTTGAATAAAGAGAATCCGCCAATATGGAACGCGTTGACACTTCGTATGAGGAAGAGCCTACGGGAATACGGTCATGTCCAGGTATCACACTTTCGCCAATACCCGTTGTCGTTTCATCACAAGCAAAAAATGCAAACACAATGCATAGCATGCAGAAAAGCCTAAAACATATCTTATGATCACACATTACTCCTAATCAATTATAAAATACTATTGTAGAATTGTCGATATGCCTCGAATCTCGTATCATCGTCAAGATACTGCAACACTGGCACATTATGGGTCGCAATAAAATCGGTAATAAAAGTTGGATTTTGAGCACTGTTCAAGATGACACCATCCGAATAAGCAATCGCCAACCGATACAAGTCATCAAAAGAGGCTGGATTTCCAACGAGATTATGAATGACATCACACGAAACGCCCTTGAGCGTGGCCTTTACAGCCAAATCATCCGGAAACGTGGTATCATAATGCTCATCATAAGCAGAAAAAACAATTTTGCTGCTGCGAAATGCAGGATCATCCTTATAAGCCAACTTAACATACATAGGGACAAACGAACTAATCCACCCTTGGCAATGGATGATGTCAGGACACCAACGTAGCTTTTTCACCGTTTCAAGTACGCCACGAGCATAAAATATGGCACGCTCATCATTGTCGACATACGCATTGCCACTAGCATCCGAAGCCATCAGACGCTCTTGGAAATAATCATCGTTATCTATGAAATAAATTTGGATTCTGGCTTGTTGGATTGATGCCACCTTTATGAGCAAGGGATGGTCCGAATCATTAATAATCAGGTTCATACCTGACAAGCGTATGACCTCGTGCAACTGATTTCGTCTTTCATTCACATTTCCCCATTTTGGCATGAAAGTACGCACCTCTGTGCCAAATTCCTGAAAAGCCTGGGGCAGTTGTCTTCCCAAAATTGAAACTTCAGTTTCAGGTACGTAAGGCGTAATTGCCTGCGTGACGAATAACACTTTTTTTGCCTCTGTCATATCTTCTTCATTTTAATGAACAAAGGTACAAAAATAATATGAATCCTGCGCAAAAACAACCACTTTTTACATGTTTTTCAATAGTATATCACTCACTTTTACATTTTTTATCACTCCAGCCAATCATCTATCAACCTCCGCGCTATACTTAATTTCTTCGGAATCTTTGGCATCGCATCGCGTCCAAAGAAACCACCACTCATCAGTTCTTCCTCTTGCAACCTCAGTTCTCCACCGGCATAGTCGGCTGTGAAACCTATCATTATGCCACTGGGATAAGGCCAAGGCTGACTACCGAAATAGCGTATGTTCGCAATGTGAAGTCCCGTTTCCTCCATCACTTCACGCTCGACACACTGTTCCAAGGTTTCCCCAGGCTCCACGAATCCTGCCACCAGTCCATAGAAATCGCCTCTGAAATTCTTTGCACGCACCATCAAGATCTTGTCGTCACGCTGTACACGCACGATAATGGCAGGTGCCAAATTAGGATAAAACTCCTGCCGACACTCAGGGCATTTCTTTCCTATTGCCGATATTTGTTTCAATGGTACGCCACAAGCAGGACAATAACGATAATTCCTATCCCAATTCAATATCTCAAAAGCTTTTCCTGCCATATTGTATTCCTGTAAGGAAAGAATATCATAAGAAGCCCGAAGTTGTACCATTTGTTGTGCTTCTGAATCAGGAACTGGTGTCAACAACGAGAACGTTCTGCACTCCAAACCATTCACGACACCTATACAGTGTTGTGTACTACCCACAGGAACTTTCACAGGCTCACCCTCACAGCAAGGAACATGCCAAGCTCCATCAGAGAACTGCACCAACAACCGATCATTGTAAAATACGAACCAACGAAACATATCACAGACAATTGCAAAAAAAACGTATCACTAATCCTTGATTCTGGCAAAACAGCCAGCAAGATATTCGAAAACCGGCAGTATAAGAACTTTCTATGGAAAAACATCCCTGCCAGTACAAGACAAGCAGGGATGTTCCATATGTAGAATGAACCTTAACCGAGCATACTCAGCAAAATGCCAGCAGCTACAGCCGATCCAATCACGCCAGCCACGTTCGGACCCATGGCGTGCATCAGCAGGAAGTTGCTTGGGTTGGCCTTCTGGCCTTCTGTTTGAGACACACGGGCAGCCATCGGCACTGCAGACACACCAGCAGAACCAATCAGCGGGTTGATCTTCTCTTTCAAGAAGAGATTCATGACCTTGGCAAACAGCACACCACCAGCAGTAGCAAAACTGAATGCCACGATACCCATACAGAGAATACTGATGGTCTTGACATCGAGGAATGTGCTTGCAGTGGCAGTAGCACCCACCGTAGTACCGAGGAAAATAACGACGATGTTCATCAGCTCATTCTGAACCGTCTTGCTCAAACGATCAACGACACCACATTCCTTCATCAGGTTGCCCAGCATCAAGCAACCAATCAGCGGAGCTGCATCAGGCAGGATAAGCGCCACTACGATAGCGATTGCCACCGGGAAGATGATCTTTTCCGACTTGCTGACCGTACGCAACTGATTCATCTTGATTATACGTTCCTTCTGGGTAGTAAGCGCGCGCATGATAGGCGGCTGAATCACAGGTACCAATGCCATGTAGCTGTAAGCAGCGATGGCGATAGGGCCTAAAAGATGCGGGGCAAGTTTTGTGGTCAGAAAGATGGACGTAGGACCATCAGCACCACCGATGATACCGATAGAGCCAGCCTCGGCACTCGTAAAGCCCAAAGCATGGGCAGCCACGAATGTGATGAAGATACCCAACTGGGCTGCAGCACCAAGCAAGAAGCTTTTCGGATTGGCAATCAGCGGACCGAAATCGGTCATTGCACCTACACCGATAAAGATCAGACACGGATAAACACCAGCCTTCACACCAATATAGAGCACATCAAGCAATCCACCCTCGGCCATTACATGACGATAGCTATGGTAAAATTCGCTATTGGGATTCAGGAACTCCTCGTTCCACATCTCCGTATGGAACATGTTCGCGCCCGGCAAATTGGTAAGCAACATGCCGAATGCGATGGGCAAGAGCAGCAGAGGTTCGTATTCCTTCTTGATGGCCAGATAGAGCAGGAAGCATGAGAGTGCTATCATCACCACATTCTTCCATCCTTCTCCGACAAAGAACTGAACAATACCCATGCTCTCAAGGAACTTGGCCGTTGCATCACCGAAGCTGAAATCAGCGGCAAAACAACCGACCGAAGCAAGCATCAGCACGGAAAAAACAAAAAATTTCTTTTTCATATTTCCGTACTTTAGTCAATTACTACAAGAGCATCACCCACATTAACGGATGCACCCTGCTGAACATTAACTGCGGCCACCTTGCCGTCCCATTCGCTGACGATATCGTTCGACATCTTCATTGCTTCCATGACAACGAGCACATCGCCCTTCTTCACAGTCTGACCGACAGTGGCATTGATCTTTATCACTACACCAGGAAGTGGGGCATTCACCGACTTGCCACCTGCGGGAGCTGCAGCAGGAGCAGCCTTCGGAGCCGCAGCAGAAACAGCCTTCGGAGCTGCAGCAGGAGCAACAACCTTTGGAGCAGGGGCCTCAGCGACAGCATCACTGACCACCTCGACAAGCACATCACCTTGATTGACCGATTGACCCACCTTGGCCACAACAGCCTTCACCGTGCAGTCAAATTCTGCTGTCACATTGTTCTCCATCTTCATGGCCTCCATGGTCATCAACAAATCGCCCTTCTTCACTTTCTGTCCTACAGAAACAAGGATTTTCGTGATATTGCCTGGAAGTGGGGCAGTTACCTTAGCGGCCGCACCAGCCACAGCTGCGGGAGCGGCAGCAGTAGCACCAACTCGCTGAACCGGGCGTGCAGCCACATGGGCCTCTTTTTCTACCGCCACGCTGTAGGTCTTGCCATTCACAGTCACCTGAGCACCAGATTCCTGTTCGTCAACCTGAGCCACATATTCCTGTCCGTCTATCTTAAACTTAAATTCCTTCATTTTGTTTCATTTATAAATGTTTGTTTAACTCATGATGCCATGCAGAGGAATCATTGTGCTGAATCGTCAGCACACCAGTCTCTTCATCATGTACATCCTTATAATATAAATATAGTGCCATGGCAATGGCTGCCTTGTCCTTGTCGGATGCCGATGCCACAGGCTGTGCCGCTACCGTAGGCTGAGCCACTGGTGCAGCGGACTTCTTAGGCGTTGCATTGGCAAAATATCCGAATCCTATCAGCACGTAAACGAGCAGAATCAGGACCAGAAATACGACACCGAATCCCATGCCGGTCATTGCCCACACATCACCCCAAGTAGTACCACCTACTAATAATAACTGTGCCATAGTCGTGTGTTAAAGTGGAATATTTCCGTGTTTCTTGGCGGGATTCACCATCTTTTTGTCGGCAAGCTGAGCCAAAGCACGAATAATGCGGAAACGGGTGTTGCGCGGTTCTATCACATCATCGATGTAGCCATACTTGGCTGCATTGTAGGGATTGGCAAACAGTTTCGTGTATTCTGCTTCTTTTTCTGCGATGAATGCAGCCGCATCACCTCCTTCTTCCTTGATTGCCTTTGCCTCCTTGGCATAAAGCACAGCAGCAGCACCAGCAGCACCCATCACGGCGATTTCAGCCGATGGCCATGCATAGTTCATGTCGCCACGAAGTTGCTTGCAGCTCATCACAATGTGAGATCCACCATACGACTTACGCAAAGTGACAGTTACCTTTGGCACCGTACACTCGCCGAATGCGTACAACAATTTGGCTCCATGCAGAATCACCGCATTGTACTCCTGACCTGTGCCCGGCAAGAATCCCGGAACATCCACCAGTGTCACCAGAGGGATGTTGAATGCGTCGCAGAAACGGACGAAACGGGCAGCCTTGCGCGAAGCGTTGCAATCGAGCACCCCAGCCATGAACTTAGGCTGATTAGCCACAATACCCACCGATTCGCCATTGAAACGGGCAAAGCCTACAATGATGTTCTTTGCAAAATTGGGTTGGACCTCAAAGAACTCCCCATTGTCAACCACGTTCGAAATCACCTCGTACATGTCGTACGGCATGTTTGGATTGTCAGGAATGATCTCATTCAAGTAATCCTCCATACGGTCTATTGGGTCGTTGCAAGCCATCCTCGGTGTCTTTTCCAAATTGTTCTGGGGGATATAGCTCAGCAACTGACGGATCATAGCCATTGCCTCTTCTTCGTTCGAAGCAGTGAAATGCGTAACACCCGACTTCGTGGAATGAACGCTTGCACCACCCAGTTCCTCCTGAGTCACAACCTCGCCCAGCACGGTCTTCACCACAGCCGGACCCGTCAGGAACATGTACGACGTACCCTCCATCATCAGCGTAAAGTCGGTCAGTGCGGGTGAATAGACGGCACCACCTGCACAAGGACCAAATATGCCGGAAATCTGTGGAATCACGCCACTGGCCATGATGTTGCGCTGGAAAATTTCAGAATAACCAGCCAAGGCATTGATACCTTCCTGAATACGGGCACCACCAGAGTCGTTCAGGCCGATTACCGGAGCACCTACCTTCATGGCAGCATCCATCACCTTGCAAATTTTCAGGGCCATGGTCTCAGAGAGAGAACCTGCATTCACCGTAAAGTCCTGAGCGAACACGTAAACCAAGCGTCCGTTCACAGTGCCGTAACCTGTCACCACGCCATCGCCCAGATACTGTTTCTTCTCCATGCCAAAGTTTGTGCACCTGTGTGTCACAAACATATCCATTTCCTCGAAACTACCTTCATCCAACAGCATGTTGATGCGTTCACGGGCAGTGTATTTGCCCTTTTCATGCTGTTTTGCAATGGCCTTGTCGCCACCACCCATACGAGCCTTTTCGCGAAGCTCTACAAGTTCCTTGATTTTTTCAGACTGATTGCTCATCTTTATTGATTACTAAGTTTTGCATTATTGTTATTTGGGTTGTTCACAAAGCTCTGTCAGCACGGCGGCTGTCGATTTCGGATGCAGGAAAGCAATGTTCAAGCATTCGGCACCTTTGCGGGGAGCCTTGTCTATCAGGCGCAGGCCAGCAGCCTCAACCTCTGCCAAAGCATTGGCCACACCATCTTCCACATTGAATGCCATGTGATGCATGCCACCCTTGCCACCATTGTTTTCGATGAACTTTGCGATTGTGCTTTCCGGACATGTGGGTTCCAGCAATTCCAGTTTCACCTCACCAACCTTCAAGAAGGCTGTTCTCACTTTCTGATCCTCTACTGTTTCAATGTTGTAGCACTTCAGACCCAAGACATTTTCAAAATACGGCAATGATTCTTCGATGCTTTTCACAGCAATACCAATGTGTTCAATACGCGAAATTTTCATTTTCTTAAAAGATTTATACTGTTAATTTGTCAAATTGTTTCTATTCAGAAATTTATTGCGTACAAAATTACCTCTTTCAACGCAAATACAAAAATTTTTGTTCCACAATTTCCCGAAAAACTTCTGCTTTCTTGTTTTTTACTGCAACATATATTAACTTCGCAAACGAAAATTCAACTCCAAAGGATAAAATGAAAACATTCAGCGAAATCATGCAGTCACGCAGAAGTATGCGGAAATTCACCGATGAGAGACTTTCTGCCGACGAAACCAACGCCCTGCTCAAGGTAGCCCTCATGTCACCATCTTCCAAACGTTCCAACTGTTGGCAGTTCGTGGTTGTCGATGACCAGAACACCCTCCAACAACTATCCTTGCTCAAGCAGCAGTCGGCCGCATTCATCGCCGATGCGCCCTTGGCCGTAGCCGTATTGGCCGACGAAAGCCAAAGCGATGTGTGGCAGGAAGATGCCGCCATTGCCGCCATCTGCATGCAGTTGCAGGCCGAGGACATGGGACTGGGTTCCTGCTGGGTACAGGTGCACAAACGCATGTACAACGACTCACAAACGTCCGAAGAATATGTGCGTACCGTACTGGGCATTCCGTCACACCTCCACGTGCTCTGTGTACTTGCCATCGGGCATAAGGGAATGGAACGCAAACCCTTCAACGAAGAATTCCTGCAATGGGGGAAAATCCACACCAATAAATTCTGACCCCTGATGATCAACTACGACCTCACGAAAATCCGTGCACTCGTGTTCGACATCGATGGAGTGCTCAGTGCCGAGACCATCTCGCTCCACCCTGATGGAGAACCCATGCGCACAATCAACATCAAGGACGGCTATGCCCTCCAGTTGGCCGTGAAGTGCGGACTGCATGTCTGCATCATCACCGGGTGCGACATTCAGGCCGTCCGAAAACGATACGAGGGTCTCGGCGTGCACGACATATATCTGGGAGCCGCCATCAAGACCGTACAGTTGCACAATTTCATGGAGAAGTATGGCCTACACCCCGAAGAAGTGCTCTACATGGGCGACGACATCCCCGACTACGAAGTCATGACATCGTGTGGATGCCCCTGTTGCCCTGCCGATGCGGCACCCGAAATCAAAAAGATATCCATTTACATTTCCAACCGACAGGGAGGCTATGGGTGCGGACGCGATGTGGTGGAACAAGTGCTGCGGGCACAAGGCCACTGGATGAGCAGTAGCAAAGCCTTCGGATGGTAACCACACAAAGACGTATGTTGTCCAACCTGAAGCCTTATCGCATCATTCTCGCCTCGCAATCGCCTCGCCGACGCGAACTGCTTGCCGGACTGGGCGTGGAATTTGACATCAAAGTCATTCCCGACATCGAGGAATCCTATCCCCAGCAATTGCCTCCTGCCGAGGTACCCGCCTACATTGCCCGACAAAAAGCCGAGGCGTACCGAAACGACATGGCGACAAACGATCTGATCATCACTGCCGACACCATCGTGTGTTGCGACAATGCAATCATGGGGAAACCCACCGACGATGCCGATGCCCGGCGCATGCTGCACGCACTTTCGGGTCGCACCCACCAGGTCATCACAGGCGTTTGCATCACCACCACCACCATCCAGCGGACATTATCCACCTCCACCGATGTCACCTTCAAGCATCTCACCGACGAGGAAATCGACTACTACATCAGCCATTTCCACCCCACCGACAAGGCCGGCTCCTACGGCATTCAGGAGTGGATAGGCTACATTGGGGTAGAACGCATCGAGGGCAGCTACTTCAATGTCATGGGACTACCCATCCAACGGCTCTACACAGAATTATCAACCATCAAATAACCACACACCATGCGAAAATCCATCTTCCTCCTCCTGCTCATGCTCGCAGTCACGTCTTGGTCTCTGGCAGCCAAGCGAACCGTATATATCAGCTACATCCTCCATGGCAACATGAACTACGACCGCTACGTGCGGCCCACCATTTGGCAGGAATTTCCCAAAATCTACGACGGCCTGCTCGACTTCATGGACGAGCATCCCGATTTCAAGGGGCAGCTGCAATTCTCCGGGCAGACCCTCGGATCACTGTTGCTCACCTCGCCCGAGGTGGCACAACATGCCCTGCGCATCCATCAGCGGGGTCAGCTCAACTTCACCGGCACATTCTATTCCGAACCTGTCAACGTCAACATGGATGGCGAAACCAACTACCGCTGCGCCTGGCTGGGCACCAAAATCGTGGAACAGTTCATCGGCGAGAAAACCGATGGATTTTACCTACAGGAACGTGCCTACCATCCGCAGCTGCCCTGGATTCTCAACCATTCCGACGTGAGCTGGACACCCATCATCACCAACGACGACTCCTGGTTTCCCTTCCGCCTGAAAGGCATGGACGGCACCTCTTCTGTCTGCGTACCCATTACCCGCACCAACATCATCGAAAGGGCCTCACAGGCACCTCGGAACAGTCTGATTACCATTGAGGAAGACTATGAGATTCCCCAAAGCTTCACCAGCACCTACAACAACGTAGCCCGCTACAATGCCCAAAACGACAGTGTGCAAATCAAGTGGATTACCGTGAAGGAGTACATCCGTAAGTTTGGTGTGAAACCCGAGAAATACATCGACCACTCCGCCAAAGCCACCAACCGCGACAACGGCACCTACTCCCGATGGACTGCAGACCCACTCGACATCATCACCCAAGCCTACACCAACAGCGCCATGAGCGATTTCCGCAGTGCCCAGATATTCAGCGCCCTCCTGCAACACCAATTCGGGAAAACAGTCGATATCCCCTTCCACTCGTGGCAAGGTTACCTCATCGAGGATCCACTTGCCTGGAACATCGAACAAGCCGCCCTCTACCCCAACATCGAGCCCGACTTTCTCCAGCGAAATGGAGCCGTCACCCTGCTTTCGAAAGCCGAGCACCTTTTGCTATGGGGGGTCAACAGCGATGCCAAAGGCTGGTATCCGCTCTACGAGAAACGCCGGGAGCGTCAGAACTCGTTCCGCAACTGCAGCCACCTCTCGCAAGCCGTCATCCACGCAGCCATGGACTTCCTGTCGCAGCAAATACCCATGAAGGGCTACGACCGCTATTTCCTCATCAGCCACATGGAGTCGGCCTGTGAGCAGACACTCCACATCGGGTCGCCACAGCCCATCCAGCTGTTCGACCTTTCCACCGGCAAGCCACTGCTGCAGCAATGCACCCCTTCCGCCGAATCGGCAGACTATGCCATCACATTCCGCACCAACCTGCCCTCCTTCGGCTACAAGGCCATTGGAGCCAAACTGCTCACTTCCCCCGCCCTTGTGCCCCAATGGACGGATGGGAACACGATTGAAGCCGACGGCATCCGTCTCAGTGTGGCCGACAATGCGTTGACCATCCAGCAAAACGGCACACAATACCACCTCAGCCTCGACTCGTTCCAGGTCAAGGCACTCACCGAGATGACCCAAGGCGCAGGCGACGAGGCATGGCGCCAGGCCACCCCCTACGGCAAGCCCCGCACATCGGTCTGCACCAACCTGCTCACGCCGCAACTCAAGATAGACCTGCAACCCGACTGGCTCGTCCATCTTCATGTCCTGTGCACCATCGACCATGGCCGCGTGTTGCTCGACCTCGACTACGACTTTCCCCATCCCACCCTCGTGCGCCACGACGGAGCCACCAAGGGCAACACCTTCAATCCCGAAGGGCTCACCCTCATCGTCCGTTCAGGAAACCCCTGCAAGGTGGGCTACGACATTCCGTTTGGCATCTCCGAGTACGACAAGCCAGGCACCAATTATTTCTGTGCCCTCAGCACCTGCTTCATGCAACACGCCCACAGCGGCATCATGGTGTCGCCACAAACAGGCGAACAAGCCTTTGCCGTAAACACCGACGAGGGCTGCATGAAAGTCTATATGGGAGCCTCCACCACCTCGGGACCCATCCGCAACGTGGGTCTCACATTCCGCAACCCCACCGATGTGGACCATGAACCCGCTTGGTACTCCGAACCTTTCCACGGTCGCTACCACCATCGCATTGTGCTTCATGCCTACAAGGGAAACTGGCACGATGCCCACCTGCCACATGTCATGAAGCACAGTTCCACCCCCGTATATGTCCGCGAGTATGTGGGCAACGACGGCAGTGGCAACGCACCCGCCGAGCAGAGCTTCATCCAATACGATGAGCCCAACATCGATGTCACCTCCGTCCGCGCCGACGGATCCGCCCTTACCTTCCGCGTGAACGAGCGCGAAGGCAAGGCCACTACCTTCGACATCCGCATTGGCACACAGCACTACCGCAACACCCTTCCGCCCTTCGGCATTGGGGAATATTAACCACAACCACAATGGCAAGACATACAGTCATGAGCGTACAGACACCCCTCCTCCGTTGCCTTTGCATCGGCCTGCTCCTCTTGTGCGGAGTCACTCCCTTGGTGTCCAAGAATGTCAAAGGGGCCAATTCGCACACCAGCGACATGCTTCAGGTCTATCCCTTTCAGTACGACCAACGGATTTACGATTTCTATGTGGCCGTGTCGTACTATCTGGATCATCCCAATGGCGATACCCAGTCGCAAAAGCCACGCTTTCTGAAAGACGACCCACGATTCCGGAGAATGACGTTCAGGAATCACCGGATATGGTATCATTGGGGATTCAACAGGACCGACACCAACCGGCTACGCACATTCGGGCCTCTCAGCGAAACCGTCCGGCAAAACATCGAAAAAGGGAAACTGGCCAAGAAAAACGAGGATGCCTTCTGGGCAGCTCTCCAGCAGGATGTCAGTCGCCGCAACCGCGAACTGATGAACAAGACAGCCAGACTATTCGGCTATGGCGAGATAGGAAGCATCTCCAGCCAACAGCGCTCGCAGCTCAACGGCTTTGTGTCCTTGCTCTACGACATCCATATTCTCGGCGACTACACCACCACCGAGAAAAGCCTTCTGCTTCCCGTACACGATCTCTACTCCGACATCGAGCAAGCCATCCGAAACATTGCCGGCACGTCCTATTCCGACAACAGGACAGAGGGAGAAAAACTGATTCGCCTGCTTCGCAGCCATCAAGCCACCACCGACGACTACCTTGCCACACTGAAATCCTCTTTTGCCAATTTCATGCTAAGGCTCAAGGGCGGACTCTACGACTACAAATCGAAGTTCGAGCGACAAGGCTTCACCATGAAACCTCAGTCAGAATGAAATCACACCACACAACCTGAGAGTGCCCAATCGGTTCCGAAAGGCAACGCCAGCGGCTACGCAAAGGAGCCTCTCTCCCGCCCCAATGTTCTTTTGCGCCTCGGGGTCGTTCCGATATCGTCAATGGCAGTTTTCAGATAACGATGGTCACAACACTTCGGGCTGGAATCACCAGTTTGTTGAGTCTCGACGCGCCTACAAACTGGAGGTTCTTGTCAATGGAAGTTACATACATCTTACCAGTTGTATGTTTGTCGCATTGTAACACTATGGGGCGGTCGTTTTCGGTGTAGTTTACACAGACTACCACAGTCTGCTTCTCATTGGAATAAGCCGAAACCATCAGGTCTGTGGCAGCCTCGAGGTTTGTGACTTTTGACTTTTGGGGCTGAATATCCACTCTGTACATGCCCGGACGAATAAAGAAGCTGTAGTTTGCCGATGCCCACAACATCTTTGTAGGACAGATTACGCCATCATATTTCATGCTCTCATGGCGCGACCCTTGCATGGGTCTCAACATGATAGGACCGTCTTCGTCTGGTGCCACGCACGTCCACCACTGCCATGCAGTAGCCCCAGCCACAGCAAGATCGTAGTGAATGAGTCTGGCCACGAAGAGACCCATGTTGATGCTTCTGGTGGCTGATGGCGGCATCGTATATTCGTTGTTCTCCTCCAATATGCAAAATTCCGAGGCCCATAGTCGCACGCCAGCCTTCTCTTCCTGCAGGGCCGACGCAATTCTTTCCCTTAAGCCCACAAGCACTTCAGGAGGATAGGCCGACCAATAATCGTGTGCTGCCACACAAGGGTAGATGTTCTTCAGTCCAAGCACACTGTGTTCGCCCTCTTTCGTGAAGAACGAGCGAATGATGTCGTCGGGAATAGAGTCGCCGTCAGCAGTCTTGAAGAGGTACTTCATGTTGCCAAGTTCAGGTATCACAATCTTTGAATGTATCGATTCCTTCTCACTGATGGCCTTATCGAGTGCGCACGTCACCCGGTAGATGTCCTTTTCCAATGCGAAGCTGCCCTCCTGCCAAGGGCATTCCGCCCAGTTCCCGTTCGGTTCGTTTATCGGGCTGATATAGTCTATGTTGTAGCCCTCTTGCTGGAAATGGTCCGCACAGTCCACCAGGAATGCTGCAAAATCATCAAACTTATCCTCTCTCAGGTTAATGTATTTGTCGTCAACAGGTCGTGTGGATCCGCTGCGAGTCATGAAGTAAGGAGCCGAATTAGAGAAGAACACGAAACTGTTCGTCCCCCTTTTCCGGGCAGCCTCCATGAACCATTGTTGTCCTCGTGCCTTACTGAAGTCATAACTGCCCTCGGGCGACAGGAAACACTCCACCCTGTTCCATGAATTGTTCACCTCTTTGTTCTCCCTGTTCTCATAGCTGCCTGCACCAATGTTCACACGCCATGCCGACAGGGCCATCCCCTTCGGATTCCCCTGTTCATCGAAATCATGAGCAAACAGAAGGTCGGCAATCTCGTTCTTCTTCTTCTCGGGCCAGTACCTTCCGACAAACTCCGACCGCCAGGCGTCAGAGGCAGCGAAGTTGTCTATCTTCTGGAATTTCCTCTCACGGTTCACAACGTAAGTTTCCTGCGCCACAGAGGCAAGGGGGTATCCTGTAGTCATTCCGAGCAACAAGGATGTGAGTACAAGTGCGAATGTCATTTTCATATCTTTGGGGCTTAGTGATTTTCCTATTCAGTCAATAATGGCGCACGAATATGCACGGCATGAAGTGCGTTCATCAGCAAAGATACGTCTTTTTTTTCATTTGAGCAAGAAAACATGGCACTTCGATCAACTTTTATTGTTGTTATTTGCGAAAATTTACGACCCAATTCACGGCAATTCATGGATAGCCATCAATCCACAGGTGATACAACATGTTCTTCATGCTCCGCTTGACGTAAATTCACAAGCAAAAAAACTCAAATTAGGGATTACATACACCCTTTGTGGTATTGTATATATATATATACGTTATGCATTGTATAAATATTAAGGACCAAAACGCAAAAAATGTTAAAAGCGTAAATTTCTTAGAAGCTGTTTAAATTTTAGT
>DCGR01000048.1 GCA_002315285.1 Bacteroides sp. UBA1773
CTAAAATTTAAACAGCTTCTTAGTATTTAGTACACCTCATAGTAGTACCTGATTAACTGTTTTTCTGGAACAATACCGATGTTGAGCACAAGAATCTCATTATTTTGTGTATTTTTGCAACAAAATACATATTTAATAACGTATTCCATGAAGAAAAATCTAATTATCCTGTTGCTGCTGATTGCCAGCACCAACACCTTTGCCCAGCATTGGAGTGCCGTGGGCGACAAAATCCGAACCAAGTGGGCTGATGAAATGGACCCCACAAACGTATTACCCGAATATCCCCGCCCGCAGATGGTCCGCACCACATGGCAAAACCTCAACGGATTGTGGGATTATGCCATCACCAACATAAACGACACATATAATGGTGCACAAGGACAAATACTCGTACCCTTTGCCATAGAATCGTCATTATCTGGTGTAGGCAAGTCTGTTTCCGACAACGAAACATTATGGTACGAGCGCAGCTTCCAAGTACCCACCGCATGGAAAGGCAAACGCATCATGCTACACTTCGGCGCAGTAGATTGGCACACCGAAGTGATGGTCAACAACCAGATGGTTGGCAGCCATAAAGGTGGATTCACCCCTTTCTCGTTCGACATCACTCCTTATCTGAAGAAATCAGGCAAGCAGACACTCCGTGTACGCGTATGCGATGCATCCGACCTCACTTGGCAACCACGTGGCAAACAATCATTCCAACCCAAAGGCATCTGGTACACGGCCGTGACTGGCATCTGGCAGACGGTGTGGGTAGAACCCGTGAATCCCGCACACATCGAAAGCTACTACGTGACAAGCGATGTGGACAATGCCAAGTTGCGCATTGAGGCAACTGCTGTGGGACTGCAGAAAAACGACAAGCTACGGGTGGAACTACTGGAAGGTGGCATAGGCTATTCGGCTGAAAAACCAAGCAACCAAGTGCTGGCATGTGCCGACATGACCGATGGAAAGGCTGAAATCAATGTAGCCGGCATGCGGACATGGTCGCCCAAAAGCCCCTACCTATATGGTATGAGGATAAGTGTCGTTCGTGGCAAGAAAGTCATTGACACCGTAAACGGCTACACCGCCATGCGCAAGATATCGAAATCGACAACCAAGAACATCGACGGCAAGCCTTATCACCGCATGGCACTCAACAACGAAAACCTCTTCCAGATGGGACCCCTCGACCAAGGATGGTGGCCCGACGGACTCTACACCGCACCCTCTGACGAAGCGTTGAAATTCGACATTGAGAAGACCAAAGCATGGGGATTCAACATGATTCGCAAGCACATCAAGGTAGAACCTGCCCGCTGGTTCTATTGGTGCGACGTAATGGGCATGTTGGTGTGGCAAGACATGCCCAGCATCGGCGACCACTCGTTCTTCCGTCACCACAACGGAGTAGGTGCTCGCGGCGAGACATTGCGCAAGGCCATGACCAACGGATGGAAAACCGACGAGCCAACAGCAGGCACCGACTGTGATGTACCACAAGAATGGAAAGACAACTTCTACAAGGAATGGAAAGAGATTATAGAAGCAGTGAAACCGTTCCAGTGCATTGTGGTTTGGGTACCATTCAACGAAGGATGGGGACAGTTCGACACCAAGCAGGTGGTTGATTTCACCCGCAAGGCTGATTCCACCCGACTCATCAACGAAGCCTCTGGTGGCATCTACCATTACGCCGGCGACATCCTCGACACACACCACTATCCCACCCCCTCCATGCATGCGTATGACATGAACCGCATCAATGTGTTGGGTGAGTTCGGAGGCATTGGCTACCCCGAGAAAGGACACTTGTGGCAACAAGGCGACAACTGGGGCTACAATGGCGTGAAGAAAAGCCACGATGAAGTGACCGCCACCTATCTCGACTTTGCCGAAATGCTGAAAGTGTTCATCCGTACAGGATGTAGCGCAGCCGTATATACGCAAACCACCGATGTGGAAGCCGAAGTGAACGGCATCATGACCTACGACCGTAAGGTGGTGAAGATGGACGAGCAGAAGTTGCGTGAGACCAACGAAAGCATCATCAACTTCATGGAAAAATAAACAGCAAACGTTATGAATAGAATTTTCACCGCGATTTCCGCTTGCGTGCTGACAGCAGCAGTCAGCGCACAACCAAAGCCATTCGGTCTGATGACCGACTTGATAGAACGCACCAACGTGGTATATGTAAACGGTTATCCCTCATCCATGACCCTCGAAGAGTCCTCACAAGCCATCGAGGCGATACAGTACGTACGGATTGCCTCGAAACGCCCCAACTTCAGCTGGATTGTGGATGCCGACAATGCCAACGATGTGGTGCAGACCGCCTACGAGATAAAGGTGGAATCCTGCACCCCCAAAGCCTCCGACAAAGAAAAAGGCAAGGAGGAAATGATGACTGCCATCGTATGGGAATCGGGATGGGTGGAGAGCACGCAGTCATCGGCTGTAAGCTACGCAGGCGACGAATTACAACCCAACACCATCTATCGTTGGAGCGTGCGTACCACCGACAACAAGGGGCGCACAAGCGAATGGTCTGACCCCAAGGCTTTCATGACAGCTGCTCAAATGAGCGACTACGAGGTCGCCACCGAACCTTTGACACGCACCGACGAGTATCCCCAAAGGGTGGACAAAGCTCCCAACGGCCATTATTTCCTCGACTTCGGCAAGGCATCGTTTGGCCAGCTACGGCTTACACTCACCGCACCGCAAGAGGGTGGTAAGGTTACCGTGCACCTGGGCGAGAGAGTGGAGAACGGTCAAGTGAACCGCCATCCGGCAGGTACCACCCGCTACCGCCAGATTGTGCTGGCCCTGCAACCTGGCACACATTCGTACCAACTGAAAATGCTGCCCGACTACCGCAACACCCACGGCGATGCCGTGCTGATGCCCGATTATATCGGTGAAGTGATGCCTTTCCGCTATGTGGAGGTAGAGGGTTATGACAGCAAGTTGCAAGTCCAAGATGTCGTTCGCAGCACCATACACCATCCCTTCAACGATATGGCAGCCTCGTTCCGCTGTTCCGACGAGACCATCAACGCCATCTGGGAGCTCTGCAAATACTCCATGAAAGCCACCAGTTTCATCGGCTACCACATCGATGGCGACCGCGAACGCATTCCCTACGAACTCGATGCACTCATCAACCAGCTTGCATACTATGGCACCGATCGCACATACAGTCTGTCGCGTCGGTCGGCACAATACCTGCTCGACCACCCCACATGGCCTACCGAGTGGATCTTGCAGTCGGTGCTGATTGCTTGGTACGACTATCTGTACACTGGCGACACCCGGCTCTTGGCCACACAATACGACTTGTTGAAATCACATACGCTGACAGAGCTACGAGGCGAGAACGGACTCATCAGTACCCGCGCCAAAGCGCAGAGTCCCGAATTCCTGACATCCATACACCGCAAGGAAGTCATCCGCGACATCGTGGATTGGCCACAAGGCAAGGGTAGCTTTGGATTAGGCAAGGACGATCCAGGCGAATCGGATTCGTTCGAATTTACCGACTACAACACCGTAGTGAATGCCTACCACTACAACACCCTACGATGTATGCAGCACATTGCCACCGCATTGGGCAACCAGACGGAAGCCGGGCATTGGGAAAGCGAGGCAGAACAAATGAAAAAACGGTTCAACGCCCTCCTGCTGAATCCGAAACAGGAAAACTACCGCGATGGTGTAGGCACCGACCATGCAGCCTTGCACAGCAGCATGTTTGCCATGGCGTTCGGCATGGTTCCGCGGCAATACACGGCAGCAGTGGCAGCACACATCAAGAGTCGCGGTGTGGCTTGCAGCATCAGCAATGCCAAATTCCTGCTCGATGCGCTCTACGATGCTCTGGAAGCCGATTATGCCCTGTCCATTCTCACCTCCAAAGCCGACCGCAGCTGGTATAGCACCCTGCGTGCAGGATCCACCATCACCTTCGAAGCCTGGGATGACAAATACAAACCCAACCAAGACTGGAACCATGCTTGGGGAGCAGCTCCTGCCGATGTGATTCCCCACAAGCTGATGGGCATCGAACCACTCGCACCAGGATGGACAGAGCTACGTGTCCGCCCCCAAACAGCCTCCTTGGCTCATGCCAAAGGTACGTTTCCCACCATCAAGGGCGATGTGAAACTCTCCACCCGCCTCGAAGGAGCCACCTACACCATGCAGCTCACCCTGCCCGCCAACACCTCGGCACAAGTGTATGTGCCTATCGTGAAAGGATGCAAAGGAAAACTGAGTATCAACGGTGAACGTGTAAAGGCAAAGAAAGATGAATCGGGCAAGTTCTACCTGCTCTACAACGTAGGTTCAGGCACAAAGGAAATCCGAATCGAATAAATCCTACAGCAAAGCATCCCACAGTGTGGGATGCTTTCGTTTTTCAGTTCAGCAAAAAGCATTGCCTTATTTTCTCCGATTCCCTTCGTACTCCTTGAGCGCACGCAAAGCCTGTGGGAATAGGATGAACAGCGCGATGACGTTTATCCATGTAGTAAGTCCCACACCAATGTCGCCAAGAATCCAGACGGTGTCCGACGTAGTGACAGCCCCCAGCACCACCAGTACCAATGACAGGCACTGATAGCTTCGCAAAACAATGGTACCCTTACGCTCATTCAGTCTATCCGATCTGTTGAACAAGTATATGATGCTCGATTCGGCATAGAAATAATAAGCCATGATGGTAGTAAAAGCAAAAAACAAGAGCGCCACCGTCACAAAAATGTGGCCATAGCCTTGGAATACGGTATCGATGGCCGACTGCGTGTAACCAACATAGTTGTTGCCCAATTCGGCTGCGCCACAGTAAACCATTTCACCCGTATTGGTATCGAATATGTTGAAACACCCCGTACAGAGTATCATCAAAGCCGTAGCTGTGCAAACCAAGAGTGTGTCGATATACACCGAGAAAGCCTGTACAAGCCCCTGTTGCACAGGCGACTCATTGTAGGCACTGCCCGACACGATGGCGCCTCCACCTTCTCCCGCTTCGTTGGAGAACAGTCCCCTTTTCACACCAAAAGCTATGGCAGAACCCAGCATACCACCAGCCAAGGGATTGATGCCGAAAGCATTGCTGAAAATGAGCCCGAACGCATGGGGAATACGTTCAGCATTACCCACAATGACAATCAACGCCATCAGTAGATAGACGATAGCCATAAAAGGAGTAATACTCGTGGCCACATGAGCAATACGTCGAGCTCCCCCCAACACCACAGCGCCCAAAATGATGGCAAGCACACCCCCCGACAGCAAAGGACTGACAGAGAATGAATTGAGGAACGCACTCGACACCCCATTGGCCTGCACCAACATGGTCAACATGCCGTAACCCAAGATGGTGGCGATGGCAAACACCACACCCAGCCAAGGCATGCGCAGGCCTTTCTCGATATAGCTGAAAGGACCACCCCAATAAGCCTGCCGACAAGTGAACTTATACATCTGGGCAAGTGTCGATTCGGTGTAGGCCGTAGAGGCACCCAAGAAGGCCGTCATCCACATCCAGAACACCGCACCTGGTCCCCCCATGGCAATGGCCGTTGCCACTCCCACGATGTTGCCTGTGCCTACCCGACCCGAAAGGGCTATGCAAAATGCCTGGAATGACGAAAGCGCATTCACCCCCTCCGATTTGTTGGGCGAAAACAGCAAACGCACCATCAGCCCTATCCGACGCACCTGTACGAAGCGGGTGCGCACCGAGAAATAAAGACCGGCTCCCACCAGCAACACAACCAATACCGGGCTCCATACAATATCGTTGATGACACTTATCACTTCTTTCATCCTATTCTGTTTTTCAATTTGACACTACACGAACCAACATTCCAGCCACATGATAGGCTGTCACAAAAGCCACTACCCCCAATAGCACACTGCCACACACATAGAGCATCGAATGGAGCGTATCGCCCTGATGGGCCAGACCGAAGCCATCGGACACGAATGTGGAGAAAGTGGTGAAACCACCGCATACGCCTACCACGAGAAACCGATGGATACCTCCGTTCAACTGACAACCTCCATCCACCACACCTACCAAGGAACCCAACAGCAGGCAACCCAGCACGTTCACCGCAATCGTACCCAAGTGGAAATGCGATTCCGCATTATGGGTGGCAAGCATCAACAGGTAACGCAACATGCCACCAATCCCGCTTCCCAATCCTATAATCAACAATGTTTTCACGAACCTTCGACTTTGAAGTCGCAAAAATAAGTAAAATCAAACGAACTTGCAAGCAAAACCGCCACACAACCAACATTTTGCCATGTTTTCCGGCCTGACAACAAGCCAAAAGCAAACAGCAAGACAACTTCTTTTTAAAAAAAAAGCCGACAAATGCCATTGGTTCGTTTTTTATTCATACTTTTGTCGTGTTGATAAAAACTGTTTGATTGTAACATGAAAACGCACGAAGCAATTCTATCCTTGGTTTTCCTCCTGTTTTGCGTGGCACCACAATATGCCAATGCCAGGAAATTGGTGTCCTACACAAGTACAGCCGATGGGAGTATGTTCTTCCAGCGCAGCAGCCTGTCCTTCGGCAAATCGCCACTCGGCAACAACCTTGTACGCATCGCTGTCGATGACCGCCACCAGACGATGGATGGCTTCGGAGCAGCTCTCACCGGCAGTTCGTGCTACAACCTCATGCAAATGTCGCCCAACGACCGCAAGGCTTTCCTGCGTCAGACCTTCTCCATGAAGAAAGGATTGGGGTTCAGCTACATTCGTATCTCTATCGGATGCTCCGACTTCAGTCTGTCCGACTACACCTGTTGCGACACTCCAGGCATCGAGAATTTCGCCCTGACCCACGAAGAGACAGACTACGTGATACCTATCCTCAAGGAAATCCTGAAAATCCAACCTGGTCTTAAAATCATGGGCTCACCATGGACTTGTCCCCGTTGGATGAAGGTAGATAACCTCCAGTCGCTCCAACCCCTCAATTCCTGGACCGACGGACAACTCAATCCCCGCTACTATCAAGACTATGCCACCTATTTCGTGCGCTGGGTGCAGGCATTCGAGCAAGCAGGCATCCCCATCTACTCCGTCACCGTACAGAACGAGCCGCTCAACCGAGGAAATTCCGCGTCACTCTTCATGGGGTGGAAGGAGCAGCAGCAATTCGTGGCCGAAGCCCTCGGCCCTGCTTTCCAGAAGGCTGGACTGACCACCAGGATCTATGCCTTCGACCACAATTACAACTACGACCGCATCCCCGACCAACAACAATACCCCCTGCATGTATATGACAACGAGGTAGCCGCCACCTTCCTGTCGGGTGCCGCCTATCACAACTACGGAGGCAATCGCCGCGAGCTGTTGAGGATTGGGGAAGAGCGTCCCGACAAGGAACTTATCTTTACCGAAACCTCCATCGGCATGTGGAACGATGGACGGAATCTGGCCAAGCGACTTCCTGCCGACATGAGTGAGATTGCCCTTGGTACGGTAGAGTATGGTTGTGGTGCCGTCATCGTGTGGAATCTCATGCTCGACACCGAACGTGGTCCCTACCGCCCCGGAGGTTGCGCCACCTGCTACGGAGCAGTAGATATCGACCGCAACGACTATCACACCATCTCCTACAATTCCCATTACTACATCATCGGCCACCTCTCCTGTGTCGTTCGCCCCGGATCCATACGCCTCGGCACCAACGAGCAGTCGGGGCTCATGACCTGTGCGTTCCGCAATCCCGACAACACCATCGCCCTCGTTGTCCTCAACAAGGAGCCATGCGCCATGTCCTTCTCGTTCACAGCCGATGGTCGTAGCTATGCCAATGCCACGCTGCCTCCTCACAGTGTCACATCATATCTCTGGAAGCCCTGATATATGACAAGAACCCCTCCTTATTCTTACATATCCACCCCAAAAAGGTGCATGAACTGTCATAGCCCATACACCTCGACAATAAAGAGAGAATTTCTAATGTCGCACAACCTGCCACAACCGATTCTGTGAGTGGGCAAACAGGTCTTGAAACGTACCGACCAAGTTTACGATGCCTACCATCATCAAAGTAGAGATCAGTGCCACCACAACCACACGCAGATGCTGCCCCATGGATTCCAACGAGAACGATGTGATCGGTGATACTATTCGAAGCAGGGAGCCAGCGACTGCAACCGGTATTGCATGGTCTTGGCAATGTGGTAGTGACCCACCGATCCAGGATGCAACCGGTCGGTGTCGGCACGGTAGATGTAGGGAGTCTGCGACTGTAGGTTAGGCATGAGGCCACTTTCTCCATAGAGGTCGATGATGGGTACCGACCACCAGGTGGCAGCCTGCTTCAAGGCCTCGACATACGATTCGAGATACAGTCCGATGGCATTGCAGTAGCTGTCATCCGGCTGTATGTTGCCTGGTCCGAAAATGGCATAACCGCGATGAATGGGTGTGAGCACAATGACCTGCTTCGAGGGATAAGCTTCCTTCAGCAACTGCAAGGTACGGTTCACACGTCCGTAGAAGGTATCCACATCCATGGAAGGAGTACGGTGTTTGCGTTTCACCTTCAGCTGCCCGTCAATCTCCACCACCTTCACTTCCTCGTCAAACATTCTCCCCAATGTCACACTGGCATTGAAATCGTTGGTGCCGGCAAAAATCATGATTGCATCCACCTCTTGTCCACGTTCGCCGATGAGTTTCTCCGCTTGCCCATACACCCCTGTCCACTGATGGCCATTGATGCCATACACCAAAGGCTCGATGCCCATCAGTTCCTGCAGATAGGCCCAATAGCGTTTGGAGCCTCGAGCCGCCAGCGAGTCGGTCACCGAGTCACCCAAATAGGCCACTCGCTTGCCGTTCCATTGCGTGTTGCGATTCACTTCACCAGCTTTGAGCACCACCGGTGCTTGTTGGGCTGCACACACGCCCACCATCATCAGCCCTATAAGGCTGCATAGCAAATGTTTCATATTCGAGCATATACGTTTTTCATGGAATAGGTTCAGCGAATTATCAGCTTGTCGCTGCCCGCAGCCTTGAAACTCATATCAAGACCCTTCACACTGTGGGTAAGTGCCCCGAACGAGATGAAGTCCACGCCAGCCTTGGCGTACGGTATCATGTTGTCGAAGGTGATTCCTCCACTCGATTCCGTCTCGCAACGTCCTGCCACCAGTTCCACGGCCCGGCGGGTGTCTTCGGGTGTGAAATTGTCGAACATGATGCGGTCGCAACCTTCTGCCAGCGCTTCATCCAGTTCGCGGAAATCACGCACCTCGCACTCTATCTTCAAGTCCTTCCCATGCTCCTTGCAGTATTGCTTGGCACGCGAGATGGCATTATGGACACCTCCGCAGAAGTCGATGTGGTTGTCTTTCAGCAAGATCATGTCGAACAACCCGATGCGATGATTCATGCCTCCACCAATCTTCACCGCCTCCTTCTCGAGCATGCGCATGCCTGGAGTAGTCTTTCGGGTGTCGAGCACACGAGTCTTGGTACCCGCATCCACCAGAGCCTGCTGGTAGCGGTGGGTCATGGTGGCGATGCCGCTCATGCGTTGCAATATGTTGAGCATCAAGCGTTCCGTCTGTAGCAAACTGCGTTCGCTGCCCCTCACGCTCATCACGATGTCGCCCGGCATCACATGTGCGCCGTCCTCCACATACACCTCCACCTGTAGCCGAGGGTCGAACCTGTGGAACACCTGCTTCGCTATCTCCACACCCGCAAAAACACCTTCCTGCTTGATGAGCAGCTTGCTCTCGCCCATGGCATCCTCCGGGATGCAACACAGGGTGGTATGGTCGCCATCACCTATGTCCTCGCTGAATGCGAGCTCTATCAATTTGTCGTTAAGTTCTGTTACTGATAACATATCGCTTCTTGTCTTGGATTTGATAAACAACTAAAGGCCCAACTTGGCCGAAATCTCCAGCATCCTGTGGATGGGGCGGATGGCTTTCTCCGCCACCTCTGCATCCACCTCCACGGCAGGCCGACCGTTTTTCAAGCAGTCATACACCTTCTGCAGCGTAATCAGTTTCATGTGGTTACATTCGTTGCACGCACAGCCCCCATCGGTTGGTGGTGCAGGAAAGAACGTCTTGCAAGGCGCGGCCTTCCGCATCTCGTGCAGGATGCCACTCTCGGTAGCCACAATAAATTCCTGGGCCTCGTCGGCAACACTGAACTTCAGCAGCGCAGCCGTGCTACCCACCTTGTCGGCAAGCCGCACCACCTCAGTCGGACACTCAGGATGCACCAGCACCTTGGCTGTAGGATGCTGTCGTTTCAGTTCGGCTATCTTGCCTGCCGAGAAACGTTCGTGCACATGACAGGAACCATGCCACAGCAACATGTCACGCCCGGTAATGGCATTGATGTAACCACCGAGATTCTTGTCTGGTCCGAAAATCAGTGGAGTGTCCTTCGCAAACGACTCCACAATCTGCCGTGCGTTGCTACTCGTCACCACCACGTCCGTCAGTGCCTTCACGGCGGCGGTAGTGTTCACATAGCTGACGACCGTATGTCGCGGATGCGCCTTCACGAAGGCAGCGAACTCATCGGCCTGGCAGCTCTCTGCCAACGAGCACGATGCCTCCTCATCGGGCACCAGCACCGTTTTCTGCGGGCACAGTATTTTTGCCGTCTCGCCCATGAAGTGCACACCACACATCACGATGATGTCAGCATCGGTTTGGGCAGCCTTTTGTGCCAAGGCCAGACTGTCGCCGATGAAATCGGCCACATCCTGCACCGCACCGTCCGTATAGTAATGGGCCATCACCACCGCATTCTTTTCGTCGCACAAGCGACGGATCTCCCACTTCAAGTCCCTGTCCTGAGGCATTGCCCCATTGGCAAGGCCTTGTCCGCTCCATTTTGATTCAGTCATTTCTATTTCGGGTTTGTAAGGTTCAACTTCTGGTCATAGGCGTGTTTCGGATAGTCCACTGTGTAGTGCAGTCCCCTGCTCTCCTTGCGCTCCATGGCTTGGCGTGTAATCAGGTAGCCCACATTGATCATGTTGCGAAGCTCGCAGATGTCCTTCGTTGGCTTCACACGTTTGAACAGCTCTTCCGTCTCCTCGTACAGCAAGTCCAGGCGTTTCCATGCCCGGTGCAGTCGCAGGTCGCTGCGCACGATGCCCACATAGTTCGACATCACCTGTCCCACCTCGCGCATGTCCTGGGCTATCAGCACCTTCTCCTCGTTGCTCATCGTACCCTCGTCATCCCATTCGGGCACTCTCGTGTTTATCTCGTATTGGTCCATCACCTCGATGGCATGTTCGGCAGCCGACTTGGCATACACCACCGCCTCTATCAGCGAGTTGCTTGCCAGACGGTTTCCGCCATGCAAACCCGTACACGAGCATTCGCCCACCGCATACAGCCTATGGATGGTGCTTTCGCCGTGCAGGTCCACTTTGATGCCGCCACACATGTAGTGGGCACTCGGACACACGGGAATGTATTGCTTCGTAATGTCGATGCCGATGCTCAGGCATTTGGCATAGATGTTCGGAAAGTGGTGTTTCGTCTGCTCCGCATCCTTGTGGGTCACGTCGAGGCACACATGTGTCAGGCCATGTATCTTCATCTCACGGTCGATGGCACGCGCCACGATGTCGCGCGGAGCCAACGACAGGCGTTTGTCGTATTTCTGCATGAACTCCTCGCCGTTCGGCAGCCGCAGTATGCCGCCATAGCCCCGCATGGCCTCCGTGATGAGGTAGGCAGGATGAGTCTCAGCCGGATTGTAGAGCACCGTAGGATGGAACTGCACGAACTCCATGTCCTTCACGACACCTTTTGCCCTATACACCATGGCTATGCCATCGCCCGTGGCGATGTTGGGGTTGGAGGTGGTGGAATACACCGCACCCGTGCCTCCCGTGGCCATCAGCGTCACACGGCTCAGAAACGTATCCACCTTCTGCGTGTCGGGGTCCAGGATATAGGCGCCGTAGCACTCTATGTTCGTCATGTGCCGGTTCACCTCTATGCCCAAATGGTGTTGGGTGATGATTTCCACCGCATAGTGGTTTTCCAGCACCGTGATGTTCTTATTGGCACGCACGGCCTCCATCAGTCCACGCTGGATCTCGAAGCCCGTGTCATCGGCATGGTGCAGGATGCGGAACTCGCTGTGCCCGCCCTCACGGTGCAGGTCAAACTCGCCGTTGGCATTCTTGTCGAAGTTCACGCCCCAGCGCACCAGATCGTCGATGGCGGCAGGAGCATTCCTCACCACGTGTTCCACGGCATCGCGGTCGGAAATGTGGTCGCCCGCAATCATCGTGTCCTCGATGTGTTTCTCGAACGTATCCACTTTCAGGTTCGTCACCGACGAGATACCGCCTTGTGCCTTGGCTGTGTTGGCCTCATCGAGGGTTGTCTTGCAGACAATGGCCACCTTGCCTTTTCCGCTATTGGCTACTTTCAAGGCGAAACTCATACCAGCTACGCCACCACCGATAATGAGGAAATCAAATTTGCGTATCATAAAACTGCACAATTACTGGAACGGTCATCCCAACAAGCCACGTTGCAGCCCCACTCATGAGCGTGTCTGGGGGACATCCCGCCATCCTGGCTGCCATCAGCGTCAACATCACCGTTCAACATGTTTCATGCCGCAAAGTTAATCTATTTTTTGTTACCCCCTCCCATCTGTCCCTACAAAGTGAACGGATATGTTCCGTTTTTCATCGATCATCCACAAGAAGTACCACCATCCCCTACCCTTCCTTCTTCCACCTCAATGATTCCTCCCTTTCTCCCCCAAGCGAAAGGGCAGTCCTTTACTACGCAGCAACGCAGCCCCGCCCCAATGGCAAGACTGCGTTGGATATTTGTCATGTCATGCGCTCGTAGCGCATGATACCACGCGATGCTGCTTACAAGCTGAAACGATAGGCGAGAGTCAGCATGATGGGCGAGAGATGCACATCATCTTTCTTGGCACCGCCAACAAGGTCGTCTTTGTTCAGTCTGTTCAGTGAGAAGTTGTACTGTGCAGCAAGGCTCCAGCCCGAATTGAACGCATAGCGCAGACCTACTGGCAACGTGAAGTGAGTCGAATTGCAATAATCCTTAGCATCCACATCACCGTTCTTGGCACTTGTCAGGAAACCAACCTTCACACCAGTGAAAGCGCTGAAACGTTCGCTCAAAGAAAAGCGGGCAAGGATAGGTACATTAAGGTATTGGAATTTCTTCTTGATACTGTTCACCTCGTCCGACTGCATGAGGAAATAGCTTGCGCCGACCGAAACACCAAACCAGTCGTTCGCCTGGTAAATGGCATCCAATCCGAATTCCTCAGAAAGACCACCATTGAAGTCGCCCATGTTCGACAGGGTGGAATAACCTACGCTACCGTTAGCTTCCAGTGAGAATGTCTTAGCTTCATACTGTGCATTTGCAGTCAGGGCAGCTACTGCCATGATTGCCATCATAAAATACTTTTTCATTTGTTCTTTTTTTTGATTTGTTAAACAATATTGTATCAATCGCGGCTGCAAGTAACTATTCAGGCCGTGTAAGG
>DCGR01000022.1:0-1841 GCA_002315285.1 Bacteroides sp. UBA1773
TTTCCAACGGAATTAGTACAACAATTAGCTTAACAACCTAATAGGCTATAACATGAAACCCTATTTCCAAGCACTTGTTTTCCTGATGATGGCATCATGCACCATCAGCCATCAATCTACAGAAGCTGAACTTATTAAGAAAGCTAAATTTAATGCCGAGGCAGCCAATGAAGCCTTCAGCAGGAGTGACCGGTTCGTCAATGGATGGCTTCAAGTGGCAGATAGCACCACCGGACTTATACCTAGAAATCTAAGAGGAGACAACTATTGGAATCCTCAGGATGCTGCAGCTGATAATTATCCCTTTATGGTTATTACAAGTTACTTCACCAACAGAGAGTTGTATTATGGGAGAATGCTGGAAATGCTGGAAACAGAAAGACAATTGACATCCTGTTTGGGAGCATGTCCTGGTACATTTGACTTCAGAACACAGACTCTGAGGAATACCCCGATAGATACAGGCAACGTCATATTCGGTTCAGCTGAATATATGAAGGATGGACTTCTTCCTATTACAGAATTACTCGGAAAAACACCCTGGTCAGAGAGGATGTTGTCAATTCTGGATGACCTTTCCAATCTTGTGCATGTTGTTACAGAAATCAAAGGTGAGTATTTCGGCAATTCTCAAGTCATCGAAGTCAACGGGGATCTCCTTCAGATTCTGTCCAGAGTTTATTGGATGACTGGTGATACAAAATATCTCAATTGGGCAGTAGATATTGCAGATTCTTATCTTCTTTCCGACAGGAATCCCGCTGACTTTGATCGTCTTCGTCTTCGCGACCATGGGTGTGAATTCATACTGGGGCTTTGTGAAATCTATGCCACAGTTCATTTCGCCATGCCGGAAAAACAAGAGCAATACAGAGCCCCTCTCCATTATCTGCTCGACAGAATCCTAAAAGTGGGCAGAAATACACACGGATTGTTTTATGATGAAATCAATCCAAAGACAGGAGAAATTCTTGTATCCACGCTGTCTGACACATGGGGATATACACTTGATGGGTATTACACCGTTTATGAACTTGACGGCATACAGGCGTATAAGGATGCCATCTATCAGATATTCAATAATTTGAACAGCTATTATCGAAATTATGATTGGGAGGGAAGAGATGGAATGGACGGATACGCCGATGCGATAGAGAGTGCCCTGAACTTATATAATCGGGAGCGCAGCGAAGAAGCGGCATCCTGGATTGACAGTGAAATACAAGTTATGTTTTCTTTCCAGCAGGAAAATGGTATTATTCAAGGATGGCATGGGGATGGAAACTTTGCCAGGACTGCCATTATGTATGCGCTTTGGAAAACTATGGGCACATATGTATATCCATGGAGGAATGATGTGAAAGTCGGTGCTGTTGAGGTTGGAAATGGCATCCTTATCTCACTATCGGCGGAGAAAGAATGGAAGGGGACATTGCATTTTGATATCCGCAGATCGCACAAAAATCTTCATCTCCCTATGGATTGGGCCAGAATCAACCAATTCCCGGAATGGTTCACTGTCGGAGATGAGGAAGAATACAGTGTTTCCATCGATAGAATGGCGAAGAAAATGAAAGGAACAGAACTTATTTCAGGACTTGAATTGAGTCTAGCACCAGGTCAATGGGTAACAATTAGAGTTGACGGTTCCGCTCGACACTGTCCTTAGAAACGTTCTTGCACAGATAGCCTGCCGTTATTTTCATAGTAGGTTGTTCAATTTGACGTTATGGTTTTTATTAGAAATTTGATGCTAATTTGTATATCCGTTTGATGTTAGGATTAGGTCTGGATGTATATCCTAACTTAAAAATGCACCTAAAGAGGTCTTCGTGTTGACC